>JANJWY010000108.1 GCA_024709285.1 Erysipelotrichaceae bacterium | reverse complement strand
TCATCAACTCATAAGGAGGTATTGTATGAACAGACAGAAAAATCCGGCGATTGGCGTTTTGTTTTTTATCGGGTTTTTATTCTTTGTTTTTTCCAGTTCAGGAGCAGGTTTCTTTTTAATTCCATTATTGATTCCGATCATTTTTTTCTTCGTCATTTTTCAGTTTATTTCTGCGGCGAAGAAATATCAGCAGACATCGGGAACCACAGGCGCGAAAAAGCCGACAGATAACCGTTTTGATACTGATTTTTCTAAGCGTACAAGCATACCCAATAAGCCGGTACTGGGCAGAACCGATGCGCCAAGAGCAACGAATTATGGCAATGTCAGTAATCTGCCGGGAGCTCATTTAACCAAGTGTCCTAAGTGCGGTGCCGATATGGATGATCGCTATGATTATTGCTTTAAATGCAAAACCTGGTTGAAACAATGATTCGATCGCATAAAGGAAAAACTCCCAAGATCGGGAAGAATGTATATATTGATCCCATGGCGCTGGTCATCGGGGATGTGACGATCGGTGATGATTGTTCGGTTTGGCCGGGTGCGGTCATTCGCGGTGATGTCAATACGATCGTTATCGGTAATCGGACCAATATTCAGGACAATGTTGTGATTCATACATCGCATATGGTACCGGTATTTATCGGGGACAATGTGACCGTCGGTCATTTGGCTCATGTTCACAGTGCGACCATTGGTCATGGTGTCATGGTCGGATCGCGTTCAGTCGTGTTGGATGAGTGTGTCATTGAGGATACTTGTCTGATTGGGGCGGGTGCCCTCGTTTCGCCAAGAACGAAAGTTCCTTCACGTTCCATGGTGTTGGGTATGCCGGCAGTGATCAAACGTGAATTAAAAGAGAATGAGATTGCCATGATCATGGACAATGCTCAGGAATATGTCGATATGAAAAATGAATACTTAGCAGGACAGCTGGATGATTAAGGGAATCATCTTTGATTTGGATGGCACTTTGCTCGATACGTTACAAGATATTGCGGACAGTGCCAATGAAGCGCTGAATCTTGCGGGATTTGAATCTCATCCGTTGAATGAATATCGTTTCTATGTGGGTAATGGCGTAGAAAATCTGGTGAAGAAGATGTTGCCTGACTATTGCGATGATCATATGATTGCCCGGATCGTTGATGATTTCAAAAGTGCGTACCAACGCAACTATGCCAACAAATGTCAGCCATATCCCGGAATCATGGACTTGATAGATGAGTTGCGTAATCGTGGAATAATGTTGGGTGTCTGTTCGAATAAACCGGACGCTTTTACGCAAGTCATGGTGGATTTGTACTTTAAGAATATTGACTTTGTGGCGGTGACAGGGGAACGTAAAGAGTTGCCGCGCAAACCGGATGCGGCGATGGTACATTATATTCTCAATAAAATGAATCTGCGTGCGGATGAGTGCCTGTTTGTCGGAGATTCGGATGTCGATGTCAAAACCGCGATCAATGCCGGATTGAAGAGCATTGGGGTTCAGTGGGGATTTCGGCCGATTCAGGAACTGATCGATGCGAAAGTAACGTATACCGTAGCTCATCCCGAAGAAATATTGAAATATCTGGATTAAATGATGACGAAAAATGTCGAGTGATTATTCGGTGAAATTACTGTAAACGCTTTCACATATCCGATGTTTTTGTTATAATGAAGGTGCATTAAGAAAGAAAGGTCGTAAGCGCGTGACTCTTGCCTGCATTCGACACGAAAACCAAATCTTACCTCTAGAGGTGTTTCACGGAGGAACCCGGTTGACGGTCGTTTTTTGGTATTTGTAAGCAAGGCGGCCTTTTTTTTCTGAAAATATCATAGCGCAAGCTGAAAAGGAGTAAATTTACATGAAAAAATTTGATTACATGGAGAAGTATGGATACGAGCAATTGGTCTATATGTACGACCGCAACTCCGGTTTAAAGGGAGCGATCTGTATCCACAACACGACTCTGGGCCCGGCTTTGGGTGGAACGCGCGTTTGGGAATATGAAGATGAAGAAGATGCGATTCTTGATGTATTGCGTTTGGCTCGCGGGATGACGAAGAAAGCGGCTTGTGCCGGATTGAATCTGGGCGGGGGTAAGGCAGTCATTATCGGAAATTCTAAAAAAATGAAGTCGGATACCGTCCGGCGGGAAGCTTTCTGGCGTGCATTCGGTCGCTATGTCGATTCGTTGGGCGGCCGTTATATTACGGCGGAAGATGTCGGTACTTCTCCGGAAGATATGGAATATGTCAAAATGGAAACCAATCATGTCATGGGATTGCCGAGTACTTCCGGAGATCCTTCACCGTTTACGGCATGGGGCGTTTATAAAGGGATCAAAGCCTGTTTAAAAGAAACCTATGGATCAGCGAAGCTGGACGGCCGTGTCATTGCGGTTCAGGGTGTCGGTCATGTCGGCGGTTATTTGTGTAAATATCTGGCGGATGAAGGTGCGAAGCTGATCATTGCGGATATCGATGAGGAAAGAGTCAAGGATATTGCGGCTCAGACCAATGCTCAAGTGGTTACTGTCGATGAAATTTTCGATGTTCCTTGCGATGTGTTTGCTCCTTGTGCGTTGGGTGCTGTGATCAATGATGATACGCTCAAACGTTTAAAATGTAAAATCATTGCCGGAGCTGCAAACAACGTGTTGAAGGACAGTGCTCCGCACGGTCAGCTGGTTCATGATTTGGGTTTGGTGTATGCGCCGGACTATGTGATCAATGCCGGAGGTTTGATCAATGTATATCAGGAAATCATTGGTTACAATAAAGATGCAGCGATGCGTGCCATCGATATGATCTTTGATCGTATCCGTGAGATCATCCGTGTATCAAAAGAAACCAATACACCGACCTACTTGGTTGCTGATCGTATGGCTGAGCGTCGCATTGATATGATGCGCAATATCAACAGCATTCATATTCCGGGCAGATGTCAGAAAAAATAATTATCACAGGGGCATACGGGGTCGGTAAGAGCGAGTTTGCATCACAGCTCGCTCTTACCATGGCACCGTGTTACTTGGCCGATTTAGATATCATCAATCCGTATTTCCGACCGCGTGAACAGGCGGAGTGGCTGAAAAGTCAGGGTGTCGAAGTGGTCGGAAGTCTTTTGAAAAATCACATCAATCAGGACTTTCCGGCATTAAGCGGTGCGATCAGCGGGATCATCAATCAAAACAAGCGAATCATCCTGGATATGGCAGGAAGTGAAAACGGTTTGCGTCCATTAGCAACATTTTTTGAAGATTTAAAAGACGCGCAGGTGTGGCTCGTCGTCAATTTGTCCCGTCCGGAATCGACCATTGACAAAATTGAGGCTATGGTTCCAAACAAAGAAGAGCCCAGCAAACTTAAGATTACAGGATTTGTCCAAAATACGCATATGTTAGAATATACTACGGCTGAACTTGTTATTGAAAGTCAGAAAAAGTTGAAAAATTTGTCGGATCAGTTGCATATTCCGATCGTATATACGATGATAAATGAAAGCATTGCCAAGCAATGTAAAAATGAGATAGAAAATCCGGTTTTGACCTTCAAACATTTGATTTTGAGGGCAGAATGGATGAAAGGAGCGTCACTATGAAGGGAAGAGTTACCTTTAATACCAACCGATGCAAAGGTTGCGGGTTGTGTGTGTCGGTGTGTCCGGTCAAACTGATCGAACTTGACAAGTCGACCGTCAATGCCATCGGTTATAATCCGGCTTATCCGGCCTATCCGGATAAGTGCATCGCCTGTACCAACTGTGCGATCATGTGTCCGGATACCGTCATTACGGTAGAAAGGTTGGATGGCTGATGAGTAAAATGTTGATGAAGGGCAATGAAGCGATTGCCCAAGCGGCAATTGCGGCTGGATGCGATGCTTTTTTTGGTTATCCCATCACACCGCAAAACGAAATCTGTGAATATATGTCGAAATATCTGGCGAAAAGCGGCGGGGCTTTCGTTCAGGCGGAAAGTGAGTTAGCCGCAATCAATATGGTTTACGGTGCGGCCGGTGCCGGTGCACGGACGATGACTTCGTCTTCTTCCCCTGGAATCGCATTGAAACAAGAGGGTATTTCTTATTGTGCAGGAGCTGAGCTTCCATGTGTCATCGTGGCAATCAGCCGCGGAGGACCGGGGTTGGGCGGTATTTTGCCGGCTCAAGGAGATTACAATCAGGCAACGCGCGGTGGCGGTAATGGCGATTATAAGGTTGTTGTTCTTGCGCCTAACGGTGTTCAGGAAGCTACCGAAATGGTCCGCGATGCTTTCCTTCTTTCAGAAAAATATCGCAATCCGGTCATGGTCATGGCGGATGGCGTTATCGGTCAGATGATGGAGCCGGTGGAAATCAATACCGATCCGCTGCCGAAATTTGAGAAACCTTGGGCAGCGACCGGTGAAAGTCAGTCACGCGGTACGCGCAATGTCATTAATTCATTGTTTTTAAATCCGGTCGATTTGGAGAATCATAACATTGCTCTTCGCAAGAAGTACGATATGATAGAGGAAAATGAAGTTCAGGTCGATTTGTATATGATGGAAGATGCGGATGTGGCGTTGGTGGCTTACGGTACGCCTTCGCGCATCGTTAAGTCGGCAATCGAAGAGATGCGTGCGGAAGGTATCAAGGTCGGTCTGATCCGTCCAAAGACGTTGTATCCATTCCCGTTTAAACAAATCAATGCGGCTGCAGATAAAGTCAAATTTTTGTTGACGGCGGAACTGTCGATGGGTCAGATGGTTCATGATGTGCGACTGGCGGTCAACGGCAAGGTTCCGGTGTATTTTTACGGTCGTGCCGGCGGAATGATTTTTGAGCCGAAAGAAATTTCCGATGCGGTCAAATCGCATCTGGGAGGTGAGTAAGATGGCTGTTATATTTCAAAAGACTAAAGGATTGACCGATACTCCCTTTACCTATTGTCCGGGTTGTACCCATGGCATTATCCACCGTTTGGTGGCAGAATGTCTGGAAGAGCTGGATTTACTGGATCGCACGATTGCGATTGCTTCGGTCGGTTGTTCAGTCATGAGTTATGAATTTTTCAATTGTGATGCCATACAGGCGGCACATGGGCGTGCTCCGGCCGTTGCGACCGGTGTCAAGCGCGTTCATCCCGATAAAATCGTCTTTACTTATCAGGGGGATGGTGACTTGGCTTCCATCGGTACCGGTGAAATCGTTCAGGCGGCTCACCGCGGTGATAATATTACGGTCATATTTGTCAATAATGCAATTTACGGAATGACGGGCGGTCAGATGGCGCCGACGACGTTGCCGGGTCAGATTACGACGACTTCGCCGTATGGCCGGGATGTCACTAAACAAGGTGAACCGATTCGCATGGCTGAGCTGATGGCTCAGATACCGGGGGCTGCGTATATTGAACGAGTGATGACGGCCGATCCGGTGAGTGTGCGTAAAGCAAAAAGAGCCATTAAGAAGGCGTTTGAAATTCAGAAAAATGGCGGTGGTTTCAGTATGATTGAGATCCTGTCGTCGTGTAATATTGGTTGGGGTTTATCGCCGGTGGATGCGCTTAAATATATTAAGGAAGATATGGCCGCGTACTTTCCGTTGGGTGTCTTTAAGGACAAAGGAGCTGCTCAATGAAGAAGGTAAAAATGGTTTGTGCCGGTTTTGGCGGTCAGGGAGTTCTCTCGGTCGGTCAGTTGATTGCGATGATGGCCATGAATAAGAACTATTTGGTCAGTTGGATGCCTTCGTACGGTCCGGAGATGCGTGGCGGTACGGCGAACTGCCATGTGGTCATTGATGAGCATGATGTCGGTTCCCCGATCATTTCGGATGGAATTACACACTTGTTGGCGATGAATCAGCCAGCGCTAAAGAAGTTTCTGCCAAGGGTTGCGCCGGGGGGTGTCATCGTAGCCAATGCTTCGATGGTGAAGAAAGATGAATCTCGTCCGGATATTCAGTGGGTCATGGTGGATTTCTATCAGATTGCGGTAGAGTCGGGAAATCAGCGCACGCAAAATATGGCGGCGTTGGGATCGCTGGTCCGTCAGTTGGAGGGGTTCAGTGAGTCGGATGGGTTTAATATCATTAAAGAGAAGTTTGGTGATAAAAATCCGGAAATGGTGGAAGTGAACCAAAAAGCGTATACATTAGCTTATCACAATTAACAAAAGGTCTGAGCAAAAAACTCAGACCTTTTTCATTAAAAAAGCCAACCGAGGTTGGCTGTATAGGGTATTATTCTACGACTGCAGCTTTCTTTTTTGTAGCAAACAACAGGATTAATCCAAATAATCCGGTCATCAGGCCAAGACCTGCGGTAGCATCGGAGGTATCCGGCAACGATTCTTCTTCTTCGCCTAATACTTCGTCTTCTTCTTCATCAACGTTTTCTTCTTCTTCGTTTTCTTCATCATCACCAAGGACTTCGTCGTCGAGTTCTTCTTCTTCGTCTACTTCTTCCTCTTCATCGACTTCTTCTTCCTCTTCTTCTTCGACGATTTCGATTAAGAATACGGCATTACTGACTTGCTTGTTATCGCTGGTCAAGAAATCTCCTTCTGTTCCTTCTCCGTAGATTTCTGAAGTCGTTCCATGCTTGACCCACAAAATAGCAGTAGCTCCTTCGACCATCCAATGAAATCCGATGATTTCTCCATCATCATTGAATACAAAGTGCATCAGATGAACGACGACTTCGCCTTTGGTTAACATCAGACCTTCATCGTGTTGATCAACCATCCAACCGTCGCCTTCAACTGAATTGTAGGTTCCGTCTGCATTGAAGTTTACTTTGACGCCGTTTTCCGGAAGTGGTCCGGTATTGGGTGCTGCATTTACTTTGTAAGCAAACAGACTGAGTAATAATACTACAAATATAAATGTCTTTCTCATGATTTCTCTCCATCGCATTTCTGCGTTTAACCGAAAAGATTTCTGAGGGTCAGCAACAGAAAACGGCTAACCACTCAATTGCGGTTGGCCGATCATCGCATAGATATCTATACATTAGATGCCGAACTTTGTGTCCCAGCCTTTCGACTGGTTTACCTATATTCTCTTTGTATTGTGATAATATCACAGTACTTACACAATCTCAAATGAAATGCCCAAAGGAAATCAATTCAAATACGTTGATCGGAAGAAGCAATAATCTGCCGGAATTCAGATGTTTCTTTAAACTGAGACATTGTTTTGAATATTATGAAACCATAATCGAAGGTTAGAATATTAACCTTCGATTTTTATTGACATCGTGCACTTTTATGAGATATTAATAATAGTGAGCAGAGGGTTTTATGGGGAAAATAAAAAGTCTATTCAACCTGGGAACAACATCAAATCAAACAGGCAATCAACAGCGCATGATCATGTTAACCAACATGGCTGCAGTGATTGGCGCTTTTAGTTATTTTGGATTTGCCTTGAACTTTGCATTCATCAACCTGTCAGTTTTCTGGCCGGTTATTATCTATGATTCCATTTTTGGAATTATGTTGTTTATCACTCTTGTTTTCAATGCTAAAAGAAAGCATGTGCTTGCCAGTGTCTGGGTAAATCTGATGACCGGATTTCCGGTGTTTTTCATATTATGGTCATATTTGGGATTTCAGGTAGGAAATCACTATCTGTTCGTCGTTTTTGCCATTTTACCTTTAGTTACCATATATAATCGAAGCAAGCGCTGTATGATTTTCTTTGGCGCATCAAACATCGCATTTCTGCTGTTGATACTCAATCATGTGCCTGCCAACAGTCTGACAGTCTATATACCTGATAATATCGTTACGATCATTTATTACTTTTCCATGATTTTCACCCTTTCATTAATGATCATCATGTTTCTGCTATATACTTTGTTAATTGATCGTTACGAAAAGGACTTGATCGAAAAATCGAATAATCTGCAAAAACTTTATGAAGAGGTCAGTCGGTTGGCCAGGGAAGATCCGTTAACCGGAGCGTTTAACCGACGGAAAATGGATGAATTGATTCAGTCGGAAACAACTCGAAGCGATCGCTATAAAACGTTTTTCTCAATGATTATTTTCGATTTGGATGATTTTAAGGAAATCAATGACCGATATGGACATGATGTCGGCGATGGAGTTCTGGTTCAGTTGATTGAAGTAGTTAAGTCGGATTTACGTTCAGTTGATGCGGTGGGCCGTTGGGGCGGTGAGGAGTTTGTCATTCTGCTCCCCGGAATCAAAATTCATCAGGCAATATTTGTTGCTCAGCGCGTATTAACAAAAATTGCCAAAACCGAGTTCTCCGGGGGTATACACATTACGGCGAGTTTCGGCGTTGCACAACGTATGACCGGAGAGTCATTTGAAAATTTCTACAGACGATTGGATCAGGCGATGTATAAAGCGAAAAGCAACGGTAAAAACCAGGTTTGCTATTGATATATACCACGGGAAGAGGGCAAAATGAAAGATAAATTTGTAATTGT
>JANJWY010000061.1 GCA_024709285.1 Erysipelotrichaceae bacterium | reverse complement strand
CCATGTCAATGACCGTTACTTTCTCACGGATGTCGATGATCTTGCCACATAATTGGTCCGGTTTAATTTCAGAATTAGCATCAAAACCCAGCAGCATCAGAAATAAAAACAAAATTGCGTATCGGGTCCCTGCTTTTGTATACAGCAACACTGCAAAAACTCCGACAACAACAAATACAAACGGCATCGAAGTGAGTAAACTTATAACAATGCAAACCAATACGAGAAACAATCCCCGCTCTAAAGACATAAGCGATCTTTGAACTTAGCCAATGTTTTCTGACCTATTCCTTTAACATTCAATAAGTCTTCGATTTTCTGGAACAGTCCGACCGATGTACGGTAATCAATGATCGCTTGAGCCGTCTTTTCACCTATTCCGACCAGCGTATCCAGATCAGCAAGTGAGCCTGAGTTAATAGAAACACAGGGAATTACTTTTTTATAAGGAATGTACAGCACATCTTTATGATGCAGAATCGTCTGTAAGTTTAGCGCTGAAAGGTCTGAATCAGGTAATAATCTGACTCTTTGCAATATTTCTTCAATCGTTGGAAATGGATCGGTTATCAGGGTCGTTGGATGTTCGATTGCTCCGCTGACAGTGATCAGAAAGGTGTTATCACTTTGAAAATCAAACGGTTTAGGGTATGTACAAGAAGTAAGTAAAACCAGAATAAACGTAGATAAAAGAATGCGGTTCATAGCATCACCTCATTCTTTAGTATGTTCTGATTTTGTTTTTTCCCAAAAAAAAGCACCGAAGTGCTTATTCAATGCTCAATATTTTGACTGTGTACGGCGAATCTACATTCACCATGACTTCATCTCCGGATTTTTTGTCCATTAGTGCCTGGGCCAACGGTGTAACATTGGAAAGTTTGCCATTGAGCGGATCAGCCTCTACCGAACCAACGATCGTATATTTTTCTTCGGCATTGGTTTCATAATCCAAAATCGTAAAGGTCGTGCCCAAACGGACGACTTTTTGTCCGCCCTTCTTCTCATCGATGATTTCGATGTTGTTCAACATATTTTCAAGTTCGCGGATACGGGCTTCTACGCGTGCCTGGCGGTCTCTGGCGGCATCATAATCGGCATTTTCCGAAAGATCGCCTTGCGCACGGGCAGCTTGCAGATCCTCGATAACTTCTTTACGAACGACGTGAATCAAATGCTGTTGCTCTTTGTTAAGTTCTTGTAAACCTTCTAATGTAACTAATACTTTTTCTTGTGCCATGGGTATCAACTCCTAACTTGCGACATTATAGCATATTCTCACGAATGATGCTACTGATTTTCGTCGTCAGTAAATCTATAGCTACTTCATTTTTCCCGCCCTCGGGAACGATCACATCCGCATAGCGTTTGGTGGGTTCAATAAACTGTTCGTGCATCAACCGCACCGTCGTTGTGTATTGATGAACAACCGAATCCAATGTCCGGCCGCGATCACGCACATCCCGAACCAACCTGCGGATAAACCGAATGTCTGCCGGTGTATCGACATAAATTTTGATATCAAGACGCTGACGGATCCGGGCATCCTCTAAAACAAACAAACCTTCCAATACGATGACATCGCTTGGTTCAACAAGTTCGATATCACTGCTTCGCGTGTGATTGATAAAATCATAGGTCGGCTTCTCCACCGACACACGATTGGTCAGCTTGTCCAGATGCTCAACGAGCAAATCATTATCAAATGCAAACGGATGATCATAATTAGTCAACAACCGTTGTTCAAAAGGCATGTGGCTCTGATCACTGTAATA
The DNA here is from genome assembly GCA_024709285.1 of Erysipelotrichaceae bacterium. Taxonomy (GTDB): domain Bacteria; phylum Bacillota_I; class Bacilli_A; order Erysipelotrichales; family Erysipelotrichaceae; genus UBA2227. The sequence goes on along the minus strand of JANJWY010000061.1, from coordinate 9,134 downwards.
ATCATCCTGACGGATGATGTAAACCGAGTTGCTGCTTTCAAACGCTTTTTTCAGACGTTTGGCAATCGATGTTTTCCCCGAAGCACTTCCCCCAGCGATTCCGATAATGACAGGTTTTTGCATAAAATTACCTTCCTTTTAAATACTTTTCCACATTGGCATTGTGCTCGGCATACGTTTTGGCATAATAAACCGTTCCGTCACCATAGACATCCGCCATAAAATAGTAATAATCTGTGTCAGCAGGTTCCAAAACGGCAATAATCGCATCTTCACCCGGATTCATGATCGGACCCACCGGCAAGCCACGATACTTATACGTGTTATACGGAGAATCGAAATTTGAATTCGTTTCACAATCCCGCCAACTGTCATACTCATACAGCGAATAACAAACCGTGACCGACGACTGCAATGCCATATCGATTTTTAAGCGGTTAAAGAACACGCTGGCCACTTTTTTCATATCCTCAGGCTTCGATGCTTCAAACTGAACGATAGATGCCAATATGAACACTTCGTGCACAGTCAGATCAGAAGCTTCAAACTGCGCCTTATATTTATCATAGATTTTCTTGGTCTGATCCAAAAGTTTGATCGTTACATCTCTTGGGTTTGTTTTAACAAAAAATTCATACGTGTTAGGAAATAAATAACCTTCCAAACGAATCCTTGTTTTCGGATTCAAGATATCCTCAGACAAAAATTCATACTTCGCAATCATTTCCTGCAGAAATGTACTATCATTCCACAAATCGAGCAACTGCTCCTCTTCAACCGAGGTCAGATTACTTATTTTGCGGGCAAAATCCCTCGCCCAATCCCCTTCCGGAAAAGTGATGCGCACCGTATCAACGATCGTTTTGGTCGAATCATTGAGTGTAGTCAGGATTTCTTTTACAGACCAGCTTTTATCCACAACAAACATCCCGGCCTTTAATCCTGTCAGATTATCCAATCGAGCCGTCAGTTCAACAATGATGGCAGAACGTACGATACCTTGTTCTTCTAAATTAGAAGCTACGGTTTTCAGTACTTCACCCGACTTGATTTCAAATAAAACGGCATCGCTTTCACCCGCTGCCGGTTTCGATAAATTTGTATAGAGCACATAAGTCATCGCCAATCCAATCAGAATTAATACCAACAGACCGGCGAGAAACTTAGCTAACCTTTTCTTCTTCTTCATTGATAAATGCGCCGAATACTTCCTCGACCAGCGCCCACTCTTCTTCATTCTCAATTGGAGTCAGATTACCTTCATCATCATAAATCGAAGCGAATACTTCGCCCGACTCATCTTCCGGATTAAAATACAGCACGTACTTATGTCCGTTTTCTTCATTTTCAAAGGTAAATAATACTTCCATTTCAATTTCGTTGCCGGCATCATCAACAACAAACAATGTATTCGATTCCATAGAGAATCCTCCTTCTATTTACGATCGAGATAGCTCTGCAGAATTCCGACAGCAGCCACCTGATCAATTACTTCTTTGCGTTTCTTACGAGAAACATTGGCACTGATCAGCAGTCGCGTCGCAGCTACTGTCGTCAGACGTTCATCCCACATCGTAACCGATTCAAGACCGGCTTCAAGCAGCATTTCTTTAAAATCAAGCGCCATCTGACCGCTCTCACCGATATCCCCGTTCATATGTCTGGGTAATCCTAAAACGACATCAGTAACCCCGTTTTGTTTACATAAATCAACAACCTGCCTGCACGCCGTATCAAGATCATAATCCGAAAAACGGACAGTAGTCAACGTTCTTGCCAACATCCCCAAAGGATCACTGATCGCAATCCCTACGGTTTTACTGCCTAAATCAAGACCGATAAGTCGCTTCATTCGCCATCTTCCAAATAAGAACGAACCAGTTCCTCGATGATTTCATAACGTTCAATCGACTGAATGACACTTCGCGCATTCTTAAAACTTGAAATATAAGCGGGATCATTGGAAATCAAGTAGCCCGACAGCTGATTGACGGCGTTATATCCTCTTTCTTCCAAAACATCCTTAACAAGACGCAATACCTGCTTAATGTTTTCTTTCCGGACTGCTTCTGATTTAAAAGCCATCGTTTCGGTATTTTGTTTACTCATATGTGATCCCCTCCTTTGTGTACATTCTACCTCAAAGCAATGGATAATTAAAGACTTAAACCCAATTTATCCCGGATTGTTTCGATTGCCAAAGACAACTTAGATACCTCTTTACCACCCGATTGAGCAAAATCCGGTCGGCCACCGCCATTGCCACCGGTTATTACAGCCGCTTGTTTCGCCAACTCCCCGGCTTTGTACCCGGCATTGATCGCTTTTTGACTGCAAGTAACGACAAAAGTCACTTTATCATCCTCTTTCAACCACAGAAATACCAAGCCATCAGGAATCAGGCGTTTTAATGATTCACTGAGCGTCTTCAGCCCATGAGTATCGGTATCTTCTACACTTGTCAAAAGAATATTCAATCCTTGATGCTCAACCACCTTTACTGCTAATTCCTGAGCTTTGAAATTCAACATTTTCTGATTGAGTTTATCCAATTCACGCTTATTATTCGCAGCTTCTTCAAGTGTGGCCGCAATCTTGCTTTCAAGATTGACCGTTGACTGCATGCGGACCAATTGAGCAATCGATTCCAACTGATTTTCCAAAGCCACAAAATCCTGATAGGCTTTCATTCCGGATTTGGTTGTGATGCGCCGGATTCCTGATCCGATACTTTCCTCACTGTCGATCTTAAATACACCGATTTCCTTTGTATTGCTGACATGAGTGCCGCCGCAAAGTTCTTTCGATACATCACCCATCGTAACTACCCGGACGATGTCTTCATATTTCTCATCAAACAGTGCGGTTGCACCGCTGTTTTTTGCGTCATCGATATCCATATGCTCTACCGTGACCGGATGCTGAGCGAATACTTCCTTATTGACTAAAGCTTCGATTTCCTTTAATTGAGAATCACTGACCTTCTCATAATGAGTGAAGTCAAAACGCATATATTCATCACTGACAAACGATCCGGCCTGAGCGATATGTGAACCCACGATCTTCTTCAAGGCCGCCTGCAACAAATGTGCGGAGCTGTGATTGGCCATGATTCGCAAACGTCTGGCAGCATCGATTTCCGCAACGACTTTATCGCCCAGACGAAGTTCCCCGGATGAAATCTCGACACTGTGCAAATGCTGTTTACGCGGAGCTTTTTGCACATCGCTGACAAGCGCAAGCCCCCAGTCTCCCGACAATGTTCCGGTATCAGCGATTTGACCGCCGCTTTCCGCATAAAAACATGTGTGATCCAAAATGACCTCGCCTTTATCCGTCAGCACATCCACGGCATGACCGTTTTTAAACAATCCGACGACCACAGCATTATTCTTCATCGAATCATATCCCAAAAACTGTGATTCCAGGGTGAAGTTCATCAAATCAACCGACTGCGATGACATCGACTCGACCTCTTCTCTGGCAGCACGCGCACGGGCACGCTGTGCTTCCATCTCAATGTTGAAACCTTCTAAATCCAATTGATAACCGCCTTCTTCAGCGATTTCTTTGGTAAGTTCCACCGGAAATCCATAGGTATCATAAAGTTTGAAAATGGTTTTGCCATCTAATACTTTGCCTTCGAGCTTGCTCAGGACATTGTGCAACAGATTCTCACCATCTTGCAAGGTGGCGTGGAAACGCTCTTCCTCTGCCTTTACTAATTTAGCGACCAACGTTGTTTTATCCTGCAGATACGGATAAAATTCTTCCATTGCATCAGCCACGACATTGACCAGTCTGTACATAAACGAACCGCTGATACCGATTTTGATGCCATAACGGACAGCTCTGCGCAAAATACGACGCAATACATAACCGCGTCCTTCATTGGCAAACAACGCTCCATCACTCAAGGCGAAGGTTACGGTACGTATATGATCGGCGATGACCCGGTAAGCCATCGGATACTGCTTATATGATACTTTCGCAAAAATCTCGGTGGCGGATATGATCGGCATGAAAATGTCCGTATCAAAATTAGTTTCCACTTGCTGAACCAGGCAGGTCAGACGCTCAAATCCCATGCCGGTATCAATGTTGCGCTGGGGCAGTTCTTTATACTCACTGCGCGGAACACCCTCTTTTCCGTCATATTGCGAGAAAACGACGTTCCAGACTTCAATGTAGCGGTCATTCTCGAGTTCCTCAAAAAACAACCGTTCTCCCAATCCTTGAGGATCATACTTTTCTCCGCGGTCAACATAAATCTCAGAGTTAGGTCCGCAAGGTCCTTCACCAATCTGCCAGTAATTCTCCTCGGATTTCAAAATACGCTTGGGATCAAAGCCGATGATATCCGTCCAGATACGATACGCTTCTTCATCCGAGGGATGAACGGTTACATACAGCTTGTTTTTATCAAAGCCGATCCATTTTTCACTGGTCAAAAATTCCCAGGCAAATTGCAGGGCTTCCTCTTTGAAATAATCACCGATCGAGAAGTTTCCCAACATCTCAAAAAAGGTGTGATGCCGCGCCGTCTTCCCAACGTTTTCAATGTCATTGGTCCGAATGGACTTTTGGGCATTAGCGATGCGGTTATTGGCCGGTTTGACCGATCCGTCAAAATACTTTTTAAGAGCCGCAACCCCGGAATTGATCCATAACAAGGTCGGATCATTGATGGGAATCAGGGATGCTCCCGGTTCGATCATATGTCCTTTGCTCTTAAAATAATCCAAAAACATTCGTCTGATTTGATTGCCTGTCAACTGTTTCATCATGTTCTCCTTTTTCATAAAAAAAAGTTCCTATCTTGCAGGAACGAAAGACTCGCGGTACCATCCTGATTCACGCAGTGCGTGCACCTCTTGCGTCGTAACGTGACATCCACGGGAAAGTTTATTTCCTCTTCAAAGTAGCTTCATCCACCAATACCGGAAACTTGCACCATCCGTTTCCTCTCTGAAGGCTTGATTTGGATTACTCGGCTTTATCATCGATTTACAGTGGAATTATAGCACACACTCAACAATCGCACAACTGCAACAAATCCTAAAATATGATAGAATAGTGTCAGACAAAACAGAGGCAATTATGAACAAAAGACGACTTTGGCTATTTGCAATTATAACACTTACCCTGATTACGGCAGGATTGTCTTTTCATCTTCTCACAAATAGCAACCCGCCAGACGAAACAATTGATCCAGCGGATCACCAACGATACCTTTATGCGAATTCACAGCAATGGGGTTTGGGCAAAAACATTACCACCTACAAAACCAATGACCGGGATTATCTGTGGTATTTCGACCAGGCGGACAGCGGCATTCATTCCGGCAATAACTGCGGGCCAAGCTCCATTCAGATGGTTGGCAAATGGGTGGATAAAGACTTCAGTATGATCGCTGAAGACATTCGCAAAGACTTCCGGCCGTTGGGCGGTTGGTGGTATGGCGAAGATATCAACGGAGCATTGGAAAAATATAACATCGTTTATCAGATGAAAACGATTGAGGACAAATATGATCTGATGTTTATCATCGATGCCGGAAATATCGCCATCATTAACAACAATATGGACGTCATTACCCGCAATACAGATGAAAACCAGCGAACCAACCGTTTCTACGATTATGTCACCGGTCATTATTTCGTTTTAAAAGGTTATGTCATCGTCGACAACAAAACGTATTTTGAAGTATACGACCCCAATAACTGGGGTGCAACGTATGAAGACGGTACTCCGAAAGGTCAAAACCGTTACTATGAAGCTGAAACGCTGTTGGCATCGATTTTACAATGGTACAACCAAGCCGTCATCATATATCCCAAAGCTAACTGAAAGATTCAATCAGCCGTTGCATTAAGTACGTCTTACGCGTATCCTTATCCACCGTCGAAACCGCTTTTTCAAAGGCGGTTTTTTGTCCGACTAAAATCAGCGAACGGCTCGCCCGGGTAATGCCGGTATACATCAGACGTCTTTGTAACATCTGGCCGTATTCCATGATGGCAGCCATGATGACGATGGGATATTCACTTCCCTGCGCTTTGTGCACACTGATGCAATAGGCATGCGTTATATTGATGAACCATTCCGGCGAATACTCGACAATGATACCGTCAAAATCAACGATCATGCGATTCTGATTATTCTCATCTTCCGATGCATAGACGATTTCGACTAAAATCCCAATATCGCCATTATACACATCGTCCGTCGGCTGATTTTTTAACTGTAATATCTTATCTCCTTCACGATACAATCGGTAACCGACTTGGAGTTCGCGCTTTCTTTTATCGGGTGGATTGCATAATTTCTGCAAAGCATGATTTAACGCATCGATGCCGGCCGGACCGCTGTACTTCGCCGCAAGCACTTGAATATCCTGAATGCGATAGCCTTTCATCATGGCTTCATCCACGATTCGCAATATCAGATCTTTGACATCATAGGGCTTTGCAGGGAAAAAACGAACATCGTTTTTACACATCGATTCATCGAAATTTCCGGCTTTGATGTGCTGGGCCAGCTGTATCACGTCGGACCCTTCTTTCTGTCTGTAAATATGTTGCAATCGCACGGTTTTAAAACGATCCGATGCAATCAAATCCCGCAAAACACTGCCACAAGCCACTGAAGGCAACTGATCCTCATCACCGATGAATAAAATTTTCCGGACATAACCGCTGGCCAAAGCCAGTTGTGCCATCAGCCACCCATCGACCATGGAAAATTCATCAATGATCAAAACATCCGCAAGCAGCGGATCAGATGCATTCTTCCCGAAGGTATTGGTTTCCAGATTCCACTTCAACAGCGCGTGAATCGTGGTCGCAAAGTTTCCGGTCACTTCTTTCATGCGCTTCGATGCCCTTCCGGTCGGTGCGCAACAGACGATCTCATAACTCGGATACCGCTTTTTACACACATCGATGATACCCTGAACGATGGTCGTCTTCCCGGTTCCCGGACCGCCGGTCAAAATCATGACGTCTTCATCAAAAAAACTAAGCACGGCCTCTCGTTGAATGTTGTCATATTCGATACCGATCCGTGATTCAAAATCGCTTAACAGTTCATTGACATCCTTATCACTGTGATCAAAGGTTCGCAACGGAAAAGTAACAAAAAAGTTGGCAATGTCAATTTCGGCTTTGTATTGGCTGAAATGATAAAGTCTGCCCTCTTCATCAACGACCTTTCCCTTATCGATCAACCGGTTCAGCACTTCATCAACATCATTAAGCCACTGACCAAATAAACGGTAACAGCGTTCTGTCAGCGTATCAACATTGGTATATGAGTCACCCGTGGACATACATGTATCCATCAGAGCAGAAACGATGGCTGCTTCTTTGCGCAAGGGATGTTCAGTATCAAATCCCATAGACAAAGCCAGTTTATCGGCTGTCGCAAATCCGATGCCATCAACTTCATCAATGAGCCGATACGGATTTTCACTAATCAGATTTAACGCTTTATCCCCATAAATCTGATCGATTTTCATGATATTGCGAATGCCCAGACCATGGGTGGTAAAAAACCTTACGGCTTCTTCCAGGTTATCCTGCTGACACACACCGTTGATAATCACTTCTCTTTTCTTCGGATTCATGCCCTGCACATCCAGTGATATCTCTGGATCATCTTTAATAATCATCAGCACATCCTCACCATAGGTATCCACGATGCGCTGAGCCAGTGTCTTGCCTACTCCGGGAAACAAGGGAGAAGACAGATACCGTACGATCGATTCTTTATCCGTCGGTAACATCCGACGATAGCTTTCTACAGAAAACTGCATCCCGTATTTGGGATGATCGATGTAGGTTCCGGAAAATTCAAAAAGGACATCCTTTGGTAACTCGGGCAAATAACCCGTAACAAAGATATCCTTTTCCGTTAATTCATACAAGCGAAAGCGCAACACGGTAAACGAGTTGCTTTCACTGCGAAAGAGCACTTGGCGGATTTTTCCGGTAATGATGCTGCTTTCACTCATAATGTCGAACTTAACCACATGATGCCTAGGGCTATCGCATTATTTAAAAAGTGCAGAAAGATGGCCGGAAAGACCGAACCGGTTTCTTCATAAATCTTAACAAAGAAAAACCCCATGGCCATGTAGGTGAAAATATTCCATAAATCCATAAAATCACCGCTTAACAGAGAAGCGAATACATGAATAAAACCAAAAGCAAACATACTGATGAATATAGCTCGCTTATACGAATAACGATTTCGCAATGCCCGGTATAAAGCACCGCGAAACACAAGTTCTTCTACGATCGGTGCCATGATCAATGCCGCAAACATGATCAGTCCGGGAGATTCCATAAAACTCTGGAAGACCAACTCCTGATTGGCACTGGTTTCAAGACCGGTAAATGTACTGATGGCCGTATTAACGATAAACAGCGAGGCAAAAAGAAACACGTAGTTCAATGGGATTTTCTTTATGTGACTCAACCATCGCCCTTTTGCCATGCGCAAAGACTCTTTGATGATCGGCCATGCCAGAAATACTGTCAATAGAATCAGAAAACTGTATATGCCAAAAGCGACTTCTGAAGTCATCGCATCAGATTCCCCTGTCAGTCGATAAGTGATATAAACACCAAGAAGCGGGTAAATAAACAAGTATCCCAAGAAATAATTTGTTATTAATGCAAAGACTTTTGCCCGCATCATCGGCAGGTTCTGATCCAGCCGCGGATTTCTTTTTATCATAACTTCCCCCTCTTCATTCTTTCGATAAACGTGAAACCGTCTTTAAATACCTCATCAATGACTCCACCGCCAAGACATATTTCGCCTTGATAAAACACGGCTTCCTGACCGGGTGTGACCGCAGCGATCGGATATTCATACTTAACAATAAGCAAATTATTTTGACATGAGACGGTCACCGGATGATCCTTCTGACGGTATCGAAATTTCGCAGTGCATCTCAGTTCACCGACGGGCATCTCACCAAACCAGTTGATCCGCGATACATGACACTCATCACTTTTGAGCCAGTCATTATCTTCCTTAGCCGCAACATAGAGTGTATTACTCTTTAAATCTTTATGCACCACAAACCAAGGACCTTCCACACCGCCGATACCCATGCCCTTACG
>JANJWY010000028.1 GCA_024709285.1 Erysipelotrichaceae bacterium | reverse complement strand
TCCGTCATCGATTACCCGATACTTCGTGTATTCACTTAACATCGGCAATTTCTTTATGTTTATCAGATTCTTGATCTGTTGAGTAAACTCCTTGTCAAGTTTTGCCCAATCCACCGGATCTTTATCAAACAGATTCGGAAGTCGATCGGTCAGTGTTTCAATACCGGCATACAGAAAGGCCAATCCCTTCAGACCGAAGATTGCGGCTACCCAGTTTTTTGTCTTATAAACATCATTTTTCGTCTGGTGCATCAATCGTTGAACATCATGATTCTCATATGCTCTGGCTTTGAGATAATTCATCGGATAAATCATGTCTTGCAGCTGTAACCGGTCGATAAATGCGGATAGAGGCTTTTTGCCTTTGAAATAATCTTCTGCTTCCTGGAATATATCATAATCATAACAGACATCGAAAGCCGCATACATTTCACCGTCACTGTGACACAAGAAACCTTCATCTCTCATGTGTCTCAGAAACTCTTTATGAACACTTTCCGCAAGCCAGATATGACTTGGATTTATTTTTTTAATCTCATCTCTGGCTTTCAACCAGAAATCAATAGGCACAAAGGGGGCTACATCACATCGGAAACCATCCACGCCGAGCCTGACCCATTCTTTCAACATATCGATCATCTCATCCCACAAAGGCAAGTGATTATAATCCAAATCCTGAATATCCGACCAGTCTCCGACTTTATTCCCCATGTTGCCTTCTTTGTTTAAATAGTAGTATTCCGGATGTGTTTGTATCCACGCATGATCGCGTGATGTGTGATTCATGACCAGATCCATCATGACTTTTAAGCCGCGATCATGAGCTTCATCGATCAGTGTTTTAAAATCATCGACCAATCCCAACTCCGGATTAATCGCACGATAATCCCTAATCGAATACGGACTGCCCAACATCCCCTTGCGGGCAGCCTCACCGATTGGATGAATCGGCAATAAATATAGGATATCCACGCCTAAATCCTTGATTCGATCCAAATCCGCAACAACGCCGGCAAAGGTGCCGGCGTCGGAGTGATTGCGTGGATACACCTGATAAATCACCTGATGACTCAGGGATCTCAATGTGTCTTTCGCCATAATTATTTTATGATTGCCTTTTGTGTTTCTTTATCAAAGAAGTGCAACTTCGTTACTGCCATGGCCAAGGGGATCGTATCATGGGCTTTAACATTAACACGCGAAGGAACTTTCGCCAAAATCGGTTGATTACCAAATTTACCATGAAGAATGAATTCATGACCCAAAAGTTCACTGACTTCAACATAGAAATCAAAAGGTGTTTCTGGGAATGTTTCCGCAACGATGCCTTCATAATGAATATCTTCCGGACGAATACCTAGAACGATTTCTTTACCATTGTAATTCTTCAACTCACTGTGATACATTTCCGGAATAAAGAATGAACGGCCATCGACTTCGAAACGTCCGTCACGATAAACACCGTAAATAAAGTTCATTGCCGGAGCACCGATAAAGTTTGCCACAAACATATTGACCGGATGATTGTACACATCGCGCGGAGCACCGATCTGTTGGATATATCCGTCTTTCATAACAACGATACGGCTGGCCATCGTCATAGCTTCCGTTTGGTCATGGGTAACGTAAATTGTCGTAGCATCCAGACGTTCATGAAGTTTGATGATTTCCGAACGCATCTGAACACGCAGTTTAGCATCCAAGTTTGACAACGGCTCATCCATTAAGAACACTTTCGCATTACGGACGATTGCACGACCCAAAGCAACCCGCTGACGCTGACCGCCGGAAAGAGCTTTCGGCTTACGATCCAAATACTGCTCGATTTCCAAAATCTTCGCAGCTTCACGAACACGCTGCTCAATTTCTTCTTTTGGCATTTTTCTCAGTTTCAAACCAAAAGCCATATTATCAAAAACGGTCATATGCGGATAAAGCGCATAGGATTGGAATACCATCGCGATATCGCGGTCTTTCGGAGCGACGTTATTGACCAAACGATCGTCAATATACAACTCACCATCCGAAATTTCTTCCAAACCGGCAATCATACGCAAAGTCGTCGACTTACCGCATCCGGAAGGACCGACCAAAACGATAAATTCCTTATCTTCAATCTGTAAATTAAAATCAAACACTGCCTGGACATTGTTATCATAAATCTTCTGAATGTCCTTAAGTTTTAATGTTGCCATAGTTTCACCTCTGCTAACATTATAACGCAAATAAATAAAAATGATTTGTGCATTACGCACAAATCATGATTAATTATTCCTTGACTTAATCAGCCACCAAAGCTGAAACAGTCGTGCATGATGGAAATCCCGGATATCCAACTGCGTTTTCTCAATGAACTGATTGAGACGATAGGCAAACGTGTTGCGATGAATATACAATCGGGTGGCAGCAACAGTTGCTTTACAACCCGAAGTAATAAAGGCTTCCGCCGTCTGAATCAACTCACGAGACAGCGATTCAAATTGTTTATCCAATAACGAGAACAGTACATTTTCCCCCTCGATCCGCTCATAAAGCAGGGCATCGGCCAAGTAAATCATACTCCCCTTGTTGTGACGGACGGCGACATTCAGACCTTCCAAAGCCACCTCATCCCAACGATGTGAAATCAGCACCGTCATACCTATACCCAACGTCTGATTCAAATGAGACATCAGCACTTCCACCAATCCCAAGTCTTCTTCTTCAAGTTCAAAATAGCCGTGCCCTCTGCTCAGTACGGTAACCGCATTGTCAGAATTAAAAATCATTGCGCAGCTTTCCGAAAAATACTTCTCACTTATCCCCTCGGAAAGCTGGTATCCGGCAATCTTTCTCATGGATTTACGCGATAAACGACCATCGCCCGCGATGAAAGGTTGATCTTATTTGAATCAATGGAAACATCACCCAACGTGAACAACGGCTCAACTTTAGCCAAAATTTCCGCATCAAATTCACCTACCATCGGACCATTATAGAAATTCGCAACAACCAAGAATTTGTTTTCATCATCCATTCGATAATAACCAAGAACCGAACTGTTCTTCATGGTCACCTGTTCTAAATCACCCCAGACAAAAGTGTCCGCATACGTGTTTCGCAATTGAATCAAATCGCGATAATGGGTCCATAAGGAATTTTCATCGGCTTGCTGGTCAATGACATTGGGCGTGTCCCAATTATAAATCCACTGATTCCAATACGCTACTTCACTGGTAATATCATCATTCCAACGCATGGGTTCACGAATCCGCTCATCCGGCTTGACACCCAGCATTCCCAATTCCTCACCATAATATATAAAGGGCAGTCCCGGCATGGTCAATAAAAGACCCGCCGCAATCTTCGCCTTATCCACACTTCCCGCAAACAGACTCATGACCCGATTTTGATCATGATTGGTCAAAAACGGTGAATCAACATAATTTGGATTGCGGTCGGTAAGCCTCTGTACATTGTCCACATGCTTTTGAATCAGATTGCCATGATTACCGACATTCAGCGCACTGATCACCATCTCACCAAAATCAAAATTGAACATGGTGTCATAGGCATGGGCATATGGTGCCTGATTTTGCGCCGTATCCCAAATTTCCGAAACTAAGAAGAAATCCGGATTCTGCTCCTTGATAAACAGTCTCAATTCCATCCAAAACTGAAGATTCTTTTCCAACGTGGGGGTACCTACCGGATATTCATCTGGATAGTACGCATGTTTCGCCGCATCAAATCGGAATCCGTCAACACCCAAATCCATCCAAAACTTCGAAATGTCACGAATTTCCTCTCGAACTGCCTCATTCTCCAAGTTTAGTTCAGGCATTTTCTCCCAGAACCACGCATAATAGAACTTTCCACCCGCATTTTTCCAAGCATTTCGCGTCGGATATTCTTGAAGATCAAGTTTTTCCTCTATCCGATAATAGTTCACATAAGGCTCTTCGCCTTTAAGCGCAGCCTTAAACCACGGATGATCATAGGCCGTATGATTGAATACCATATCCAAAATGATTTTGATTCCGCGTTTATGAGCTTCATCCAAAAGTCTCTTGAAATCATCAATGGTACCAAATTTCGGATCAATCGCCTTATAATCCAAAATATCGTACTTATGATACGTCTGCGAAGGATAAATCGGATTCAGCCATATAGCCTCAATCCCTAAATCGGTCTTGGTATTGGGATCTCCGTCATTGAGATAATCCAACTTGTTGATAATCCCTTGGATATCGCCCAGACGGTCGGTATCACTGGTCGCAAAAGAAATGGGAAAAACTGAGTAAGCGACACTGGTCTCGCTCAGAAAATTTTCGGAATCATAGTCCGCTAAAGCCAATCGTAACTCATCGACTGTCTTGCTTTTATTTTCCGGTTCTTTCGGCGTGCAACCCAACACCAGTCCGAAAATCAGTAAACCAACTAGAATCTTCTTCATGATCAAACTCCCTTCGCCCTCAGAATCCGAAATTCATAGGGCTGAAATTTACTTCCAACTGATTCAACATTACAACACACACAGTCATAACGATCATAATCCAAATCAAACTCAACAGGATAATCGCGAAAATTTGCAATGACCATGACTTCATTTTTATCATCGAACCGTCTATAAGCAAATACATCCGGATGATTTTCCTCAACTAAGGCAAACGACCCATAAATCAAGACATCTTTCAGATCACTTCTCAAACGCAATTGAATCAGACGTTTATACATAGACAACACTGAGTTATCCTCACTCTGTTGCTTCTTCACATT
>JANJWY010000025.1 GCA_024709285.1 Erysipelotrichaceae bacterium | reverse complement strand
TTATGAATCCACAACAGCTTCAATATCTTCGACCAAAGCTTGGTGTCCAGTGAATCCGTATTATATTCTTGTTCTTCAAATCGTTGACTCATCGTCTTCACCTCCACTCACCATCGCACTTTGAATTTCCGCAATGCGCTTGTATAAGCCTTCTTGCATCAACAGTTGTGCGTGGGTTCCTTGTTGTTCGATCCGTCCTTCATTAAGCACGATAATATTATCGGCATTCTGCGCAGACGAGATTCGATGGGTAATAATAATCGTCGTTGTATCCTTGGCAATCGCATTTAACGCCGAGCGGATGTGCATATCTGTTTCGGTATCAACGGCGGAAAGCGAATCATCAAAAATCAAAATCGGTGAATTATTGATGATCGTGCGGGCAATCGCAATGCGCTGCTTCTGACCGCCGGATAAGGTTACACCCTTTTCTCCGACCATCGTCTGATAACCGCGGTCAAACTCACTGATGACCTGGTGGACACTGGCGATTTTCGCTGCCCGTTCGATTTCCTCTTCCCCCGCATGAGGCATTGCCAAAGCAATATTGGCGGAAATCGTTTTGGAAAACAGAAACGGCTCCTGAAGGACGATTCCCACATGTTTGCGCAAATGACTGCGCTTGATTTCTTTTAATTCGATGCCATCGATCGTAATCGATCCTTCACGGTAACCATGAAGCCGGGTCAGCAAGTGGACAAGCGACGACTTTCCGGAACCGGTCGGTCCCATGATCGCAATCGTCTCTCCTTTTTTTACCTTAAATGAGACATCCTTCAGTACATCTGCCTCACCGTCATCATATTTGAAATACACATGATCAAACACGATCGATCCGTCAATGACCGGAGTCAAACCGTTATCGATATCCTCCAATGGATGATTCAAAATCTCTTTTAGGCGGTCTATGGAAACACCGACCTTACCCATATCGGATAAAATCCGACCCACATTGCGAACCGGCCATAAAATCATACTGACATACGAGACGAAGACAAAATAATTACCTACGGTGATCGATCCGTCTTTCGCCATAATGATGCCACTGACAACGACCAGCAATATCTGCAACAGACATATCAAATCTGAGATTCCCCAGTACATGCCTAACAAGTGAATCAACCGATAGGTCAAATCCCGAAACTTCGCGTTTTTCTTCTCAAATTTATCCAACTCATACCTTTCCCGGCTAAACGCTTTAACTACCCGGGTTCCCGAAAGGTTTTCCTGAATCACAGCCGACATCTCACCTTCAGATTCATCCGACTCTTTAAACGCTTTTTGCATTTTGATAAAGAAGATGTACGCAAAAGCAAAGATGATGGGCAGACTGATGATCGATAACCAGGCCAACGGTGCATGAATACTAAACAAGATGGCTCCGGCAATCAGTGAAAGCGCAAGCGCATAGACCAACTCGGAAATTTGAGCGGCTAAGAAGCGGCGGATCTGATCGACATCGGAAGTGCAACGCTGTATCAAATCTCCTGTTTTTGCATTGACATGGTATGAATAAGGCAAACGTTGTAAATGCCGATATACCTCATCACGGATTTTCAGCGTGACATTTTCGGAGATTTCACCGTTTAAACGGCCACGCCAATACATTGCAACCCCGGTGAATGCACTGATGACAATGATGATAACCCCGCCAATCCAAAGATTTTCGCGCAAGTTGCTGACTCCGCCAAACCAATCGGAAAATATGCGTACCATCGGGTTGATGACTTCCACATCGCCGATGACATTATCGACGAAAAAACTGAAAAACAATGGCGAAAGCAACATCAGAGTCACATAAAAGATGACTGCCATAAACATAGCAAACATTCTCATACGATTATTCTGAAGCTTTTGCCAGATGAACTTGAACTGTTCCATAATATCCCTCATTTCTACACAGCTAAACAAAAAAAGGCACACGGGTGCCCTGAATGGTTACATACGCAAATATCCCGCGAAATCACTCAAGTCACCGACTCGACGAACTTCGCGAACAAAAAGGTGTTTAGCTACTGAGCACACCATGAAAAGCGAAGTTTCGATTCATTCATTTTTACATTTCTCAACTTGATCATGGTGACCCTCCTTTCGATATTCTCTTCAAAACTGCGACAGCGAGTGTTCCCGTCAGTATCCCAGTGGGAATACTCATCCAAATCATGACCGGCAGCCAGTACACCATCATGATCGAAGACCAGATGACAATGATCGCCAGAATCTGACCGATGTTGTGAAAAGTTGCGGATGCAACGCTCAACCCGACCGCACTCAACGGTGTAAATTTCTTAAGTATGATGACCGTCAGACTGCTCAAGGCAACTCCGCTGAGCGACAGCCAAAACCCCGTCCCAAAAATAATACCACGCAACAATGATGCAATCAATACCCTTCCGAAGTTAATTGATAACATTTCTCGCCAACCAAACATATACAATGCAATCAATCCCAATATATTCGCCAATCCCAACTTCACTCCGGGGATTGGAAGTGGTAAAGAGGGTTCTAACATATGAAAGACGATGCTCATTGCCAACAACATCGTCAAAATCATCATCCGGCGTACTCGTTTTCTGCGATTCATTTAACAGTCGTATCCTCCCCGTTTTCGTTAACCGCATTGGTAATGACGATAACGATGTGATTGGGAAGACACGTGATCGGAACATTGGCGTATTCGATCCATCCCTGAATCGAGCAGATATGCAGCGGTGAGGTCTCCTTTTCCACACGGATCCGGTTATCTTCTACCTCGATAAATACCTCGCCCAAGGTACCTTGGACCACATACTTATCATCCCGGCTCATATCAATGCGCAAAACTTCTTTGTCACGGTAACTGACGACAGCGATTTTTTGGTTGGAGGTGGTAGCCCGAACGACATACTGTAAAGATCCGTACAACAATACGGACAATACGGCAACGATAGCAATAAACGTTTTGTCTGCTTTATTCATGGGCACACCTCCTTGCGTGAACATTTTAACAGATTTGATTAAAAAAGAAAAGGACAGTGTTGCCCTACTCTTCGATATTCAATGCGTATGTAACCTCGCCAACCTTTCGGTTAACGATTTTCATGGTTTCTTTTAAAATCGTCATACTGTCACCATTATCCAAAATCGGATTGAACTCAACGATATCCATGCTGCTTATGCTCACCGTTTTAAAGAGTTGGTCGATCAGATTGAGGGGGGTTGAAGGATGCAATCCCCGGCTGACCGGCGTCGATACCCCGGGACAGTAAGCAGGATCGATACTGTCAAGATCAAAGCTGATATGCGTATGTGCAAACCGTTTGCAGTGGTTCAAAACTTCCTCGATGCACACTTGTTCACCTTTTTCGGTGATTTCGGTCATTGTGATATAACGTATGCCGTGCTGATCTAAAAATATGACTTCCGGATCATCGAGTGATCGGATTCCGAAAAGAAGGATTTGCTCCGGCCGTAAATAGGGCTGATCGATGATATCCAGAAACCGCTGATCGCCATATCCCATCAAGGATGCCAAGGGCATGCCGTGCGCTCTTTTTGTCACGGAGGTCTGCGGGGTATTGACATCGCCGTGTGCATCGATCCACAGGATGGCCCGGTCAGGACGCATGTTGGCCGCAATTGAACCCATGGCCAGCGAATGATCACCGCCAATGATCAGCGGAAACTCTCGTTTTCTCAAAGCATCTTTAACACTTTCTTTCAATCGGTTACAAACATCAGCAATCAACTCTCCATGCTTGATTCCGTTGGCAGTGAACAATTTCTTTTGCGGAAGGATTTCATCCGCAAATTCGATTCCATTCTGTTTTAAAAAAGCTGTCGCCAACTGAGTTCCCTCGATGTCACAGCCCTGATTCATCGCTACGCCTATCATTTTAACGAACATTTTATCACCGTTTTCATTATACCGAAGAAAAAAGGAACGTACAAGCGTTCCTATAACTTTCCAAGATATTCAAACTTTTCAAACATGGCTGTATCTGCAATGACCAGCAACTGATCGGATGCCTCGATGACATATTCAGCGGATGGTGATATTGAAAGACGTTCGTGCGGGCGCTTACGGATGCCCAAAACGTTGATTCCATAGTTGACACGCAATTCCAATGTCTTCAATGATTTGCCTACCCAACGCTGAGGAGCAACTACTTCGATAACGCTGTATTCATCGTCGATATCGATCATATCGATGACATTGCGGCTTAAAAGACTCTTAGCAACGCGCTCGCCCATTTCTTTTTCCGGACGCACGACTTTATCTGCACCGATTTTCGTCAATATGTGCATGTAGGTTTTGTTTTTTGCTTTCGCCAAAACAAAGGGCACACCCAGCTCTTTTAAGTTCATGATGGCCATGATGCTTTCTTCCAGACGGCTGCCAGAAGCAACCACTGCAACATCGCAATCACCGATTCCAATGGCACGCAATTGTTCTATGTCTGTAAAGTCTGCCAAAACTGCCTGGGTAACAAATTCGCTTGCACGGTCGACACAAGTCACTTCTTTATCCAATGCAATGACTTCACAGTTGTACTCGCTCAATGTTTTTGCAATGGTCGATCCAAAGATGCCAAGCCCTAATACGGCATATTGTTTTTGTTTCATTTAATTGATCTCCTATCCGACAATGACTTGTCCCGTTGGATATGCTACTTCAACATTCTTCTTAAACTTTCTGTTTGTTTTCAATGAGAATGCCAATGCAACCGGTCCGATCCGGCCAATAAACATCAGCAATATAATCACAACTTTACCGAAGTCTGTCAAGTAAGGAGTGATTCCCATGGAAAGCCCTACGGTTCCGATGGCTGAGAATGCCTCAAATGCAATGACCAGAAAGTCCGCCTTCTCAGACATGCTCAACAGCAGCATTCCGGTAAATACGACTGTAAAAGACAACACCATGACAGTCAATGCCCTTCGGGCAATGTCCCGACTGACCGTCCGCTTAAACAATGTCAGATTTTCATGGTTCAGGATTTCAGAAACGACCATTAAAACAACTAATGCAAAGGTCGTCGTTTTGATACCACCGGCCGTACCACCCGGAGAACCGCCGATGAACATAAATGCCATCATCATTAACTGAGATGCGGGATATAAACCTGCGATATTCAGCGTGGAAAATCCGGCCGTTCGCAATGTTACCGATTGAAAATATGCAGCCATGATTTTATCAAACAGACTGAGAGGTCCCAAAGATGCAGGATTGGAGAATTCAATGACCAATAAGAAAATCCATCCGGAAGCAATCAACAGAACGGTCATAAAGAAAACCAACTTAACATGAACCTGCAGGTGCTGGACCACACGTTTGACAGCATTGTGCTGCTTTAAAATCGAGTTGGCACTCTTGGTCAAATCAAACCAAACCGAGAACCCCAAACCTCCCATGATGATCAGCGAACTGACTGTCAGATTGACGATCACATTGCTTACGTAAGGCTGAAGACTGAGAGCTCCCAGATTATCGAACCCTGCATTACAGAAAGCTGAAATACTGACAAAAACAGATTTAAACAATCCGCTGGCCCATCCGAATTCAGGAACAAATACAAATGACAATAAAATCATGCCGATAAATTCAAAGATGAGGGTATATCCGATGATGAATCCCAAAAAACTCCCCAAACCGGACATCGATCCGATGTTGGTGGCCTCTGCGACAACCATTTTCTCACGATGGGCCAATCTTCCGCCAATCGCCAAAAGAAATATTGCGATCAAGGTCATTAACCCTAAACCACCGATCTGCATCAGAAAGATGATGACGATCTGACCAAAAACTGTATACACATCGATCGGTACGATCGTAGCCAATCCCGTAACGCAAACAGCCGAGGTTGCCGTAAAAAGATGATCAATCAACGGTGTACCTGATATTTTATTGCTTATGGGAAGTGATAACAGGATCGTCCCCACCAAAATGACGAATAAAAAACTCAAGGCAATTTGTTGAGCAGGCCTTAGTTTAATTTGTTTTTTAGCTATATAGAAACGATTTGTCATCTTTTCACCCTATCTGTAAGACATAGAATACTATACACTTAATTTATTAAAGTTCAATACCTATTATTATCTTACAACAAAATGTCCTGCGTTTAAACAACGAAAACGCCCGGAGGCGTTTAAATAAAACTTACTTCATAACTGAGCTGTGCCACATGAGAAAGTGTCGTATATATTGAACAATACTTTTCCGCCAGCTCAAAACAACGTAATATCTGTGTATGATTATCCGCACCATCCACCTCGATTGTCAAATGAAGCACTTTCAAAGTCTGAGGAACTTCATCGCGTTTTTCACCTTCAAGATGATATCGGACGCTTTTAAAGGTCAGTCGCTTTTTTACGGCAACATCTAAAAATGTCGAATGGAAACAGCCGGTCAAAGCTCCTAATAACAAACGGTAAGGACCTGCCTGATCCGGGTTCATCCCGATTTTTATGCTGCCCTCTTTTAACAATAATTCTCCGTCAAAAATATCTGAAAAACGCACATCGGCTTCTACATGTTGTCCCATATCATTCTCCTGTAGCTAATTTCTTGCGAATTTTTGCTGAACCATATTCAACAATCAATACAAAGATAATCAAACCGATCAATAATGCCCCGGTATCCGCCCAACGATAAGCAGTGATGGCGAAAATCAATGGAGCACCAATGCCTCCGGCACCGACCATCCCCAAAATCGTTGCATACTTAACATTGATTTCGAAGCGATAAATTGCTGTAGAAGCAAAATTGCCCATCAGCTGCGGTACGATACCGTACTGAACCTTCTGAATTCCGTTGCATCCGGCAGCATCCAGTGCTTCGATGATACCCGGATCCAAATCTTCGATGACTTCGATAAACAGTTTCGATATCATCCCGACACTTGCTACTGCCAGCGTCAGTACTCCGGTAAAAGCTCCCGGCCCGGTAACACGAATAAACATTAACCCGTAAACGACGGCTGGGAATGTCCGAACGACGGTGATGAAAGCAACGCCGATATTGGCCATCCAACCCGGCACGATGTTTCTTGAAGACAGAAAGGCAATGGGAATCGATACGATGGTTCCAATGATCGTTCCTAAAAAAGCAATGGCTGCAGTTTCGGTGATCAGAAACAGAACGCCGTTTTTCCCCTCTCCAAACAACAAAGCCGTGTTTGGGGTGAAAATGCTTTTCGAAATGTTCCACATGACTGTCAGACCAAACTCCGTAAACCCATTATAATCAATATAAACGACACCTAAAATACCGACACCGATCAATCCTAAAATAAGCAGCGCTTTCAAACCGAGGTTTTTCGGTTCATTTTTTAATTGTTCAATAACCGTGATTTTCGTGCTCATTATAACAACCTCTTTCGGATGTAACGGCTAAGGCTTTCAATCAGATAAACCGATACCATCAACACCAACAAAATCATAGCTACTTCCGGATAAGCACGCCAACCCAATCGGTCATTAAGTAAAATCCCGATCCCACCGGCTCCGACATATCCCAAGATTGCGGCATTACGGATGTTCATTTCAAAGTTGTACAGCAATATCGAAATATACTGCCCCCACAGTTGAGGCATGATACCTGTCCAAAAGGCTTTGACCCGGCTGGCACCGCTTGATTCAATCGCCTCAAAAGGCCCCATATCGCAAGTATCGATTAATTCATAGAACATTTTCGTCATGATCGTAAAGGTAAACACACCCAATGAAATCATCCCTGTAAATGCCCCGGCTCCAAACATATTTAAAAACAGAATGACCAATACCAACAGCGGTATGGTACGCAATACGCTCATGATCGAACGTACGATAAACTTTATCAATGGACTTTTGACCATGTTTTCACTGGAAAGGTAAGCGGCGGGAATTGAAAATGCTGCACCAGCCAACGTTCCGACGATCGACATGACCAACGTCACGACCATCGGGGTCCATACTTTGGTAAAATATCCGAAATTCGGAGGAAACATTTTTACCAGAATATCAAAGAATCGTGATCCGCGGTTGATCAGTGTGCCCAAAGCAAAACCGGTAAGTGAAGTACTGTAAAAAAACATCACGAGTAAAATCGGTATGAC
This sequence comes from Erysipelotrichaceae bacterium, assembly GCA_024709285.1. Taxonomy (GTDB): domain Bacteria; phylum Bacillota_I; class Bacilli_A; order Erysipelotrichales; family Erysipelotrichaceae; genus UBA2227. Next base: position 1,422 of record JANJWY010000025.1, on the reverse strand, counting down.
ATACACCATTGGGCTCATAGCCGGCTGTACGACTTTACCGTTGGTTAATACGATGGGTTTGGGTAAGAAGAATTTCTTTATTTTATCCATATCAAGCACCCATCAAGTCATCGTCACTCAACTCGCGTCCGTAAATCTCTTTGAGAATATCATTGGTAACTTTTAAAGACGGTCCGTCAAAAACGATTTTCCCTTCTTTGACCCCAATGATCCGATTGGCATATTTCAAAGCAATGTCAACGTGGTGCATATTGGCAATTACGGTGATATTGAGTGCTTTATTGATCTTCACAAAATCGCTCATGACCTGTTGGGAAGTAACTGGGTCCAGTGAGGCCACCGGTTCATCCGCTAAGATAATCTTGGGTTGTTGAGCGACCGTACGTGCCAAAGCGACGCGCTGTTGCTGCCCGCCTGACAATTGGTCTGCACGGCTGTATGCCTTCTCCAATATTCCGACTTGATCCAACGCCTCCAAGGCAATGATCTTGTCTTGTTTGGCATATAAGCCCAAAAGGCTTTTCCATAGCGGCATATCCGCAACTCGTGCGGCTAATACATTCTTAATAACTGTCGTTCGTTTGACAAGATTGAACGACTGAAAAACCATTCCGATGTTTCTTCTGAAACGCCGTAATTCTTTTCCTTTGAGTGTCGATACATCGACGTCATCCACAGTAAGTTTACCGCCGGTGATCTGATGCATCTGATTTATACTTCTCAACAACGTGGATTTACCCGCTCCGGATAAACCAATGATGCAAACGAACTCACCTTGTTCAATTGACAAATCGACGCCTTTAAGCGCTTGAACACCGTTCGGATACGTTTTTACGACACCTTCAAACTTAATCATAGTTGCCTCCTGTTAAAAAAAGAAGCGAGGCTAGGCCTCGCTTCTAAAAGTCAGAAATTAGTTGCCCGAAACAAGTTCTTGAGCTCTGCGAGCACCATCATAATCTGCATCTGTAACGACTTTGTAGCCTTCATGGTTGTAGATTTTAATAGCTTCAGCACCCGCTGGAGTTTTAGCGATTTCGATAAATGCTTCTTGAAGAGCTTTCTTGAAGCCATCGGACATTTCCGGATTTTCCAAGCCGACAGAAATCGTATCATTGAAGATACCTTCGGTTACGCCGATTACATCGGTTTCAACCCAGATTTCAGCCGTGCGACCCCAGTCAGTGGTCCATTGGCCTTTATAATCACGACGGATGTCTGCATAGCCGACACCGATATCGCACAATCCGGTAGCCAAGTTGTTAGCAATAACGGAGTATGATCCGGTGATCGCCGGTTTTGTCAAATCGGTCAGTTTCTTGTCAAAATTGTCCAATAACCACATGGTCGGATATACATATCCAGCCGAAGAAGTCGTACTGTTGGAATAACACCAAGTAGCACCATTGACATCATCCCATG
>JANJWY010000260.1 GCA_024709285.1 Erysipelotrichaceae bacterium | reverse complement strand
TAGCTCAGACGCCGATTGAAAATCGCAGTGAGTCACGTTTGCTGGTTGTCAATACGACGACCGGTATGTTTAAACATGAGCATTTTTCGGATATAACTAAGTATTTACGTCCCACAGATGTTTTAGTCAGAAACAATACCAAAGTCATACCTGCACGGCTCTTTGGGACCAAACTTGAAACCTTTGCGCATGTTGAACTGCTTATTTTGGAAGTGAAGGATGATATTTGTAAGTGTCTGGTCGGAAATGCGAAGGTAATAAAACTTGGCAGCAAGGTCAGTTTTGGTGAAGGCGAGTTGATCGCGGAGTGTGTTGAGGTTCTTGATCAGGGATTGCGCCGCTTTAAGATGCACTATTCAGGTGTTTTTCTGGAGGTTTTAGCGAAACTCGGGGAGGTTCCTTTACCTCCGTACATTAAAGCCAAGCTGGAAGACCCGGATCGTTATCAAACCGTCTATGCCAAAATAGATGGAAGTGCGGCCGCACCGACGGCTGGTCTGCACTTTACCGAATCATTAATCAAACAAATTGAGGAGTTGGGTGTTAACATCGTGGATGTGACCTTGCATGTCGGATTGGGAACCTTTAAGCCCGTGGATAAAGAGGATATCCTTGAACACAAAATGCATGCGGAGGCCTACTGGATGTCACAAGAGACGGCAGACATATTAAATCAGGCAAAAGAAAATCATCATCGCATCATTTGTGTCGGAACGACCTCTGCGCGTACTGTTGAGACAATCATGACTCAGTACGGACAATTTAAAGAATGTGATGGGATGACTGAGATTTTCATCTATCCGGGATATACGTTTAAAGCAGTGGATGCACTAATTACCAACTTTCATCTGCCGAAATCGACACTGCTAATGATGATCAGTGCCTTTTGCAGTCGTCAGCTCATTTTGGATGCTTATCAGGAAGCAATCAGTCACCGCTATCGTTTTTTCTCGTTTGGTGATAGTATGTTGTTAACAAAGGGAGACTGATATGGACGCCAAAGGGTATTATCTGATGGGTGAGGCTGAAATTGAAAAAGTGAAGCTTTTACCAGCAAAGCCGCGATTACTCATGCATTCCTGTTGCGGACCGTGCAACAGTTTTCCCATCGAACATTTATCACCTTATTTTCAACTGACGCTGTACTTCAACAATCATAATATTTATCCTTATGAGGAATTTGTACGGCGTTTTGAGGAACTAAAGCGTTATGTCGAGGTTTTTGAGAAGGAAAATGATGTTAAAATCGAACTCATACTGCCGAAGTATAAAGATGAAACGTTTGATAAGGTGTTGGCATCGCGTAAAGATGACAGAGAAGGTCAGCAGCGGTGCAAAATGTGCTATTCGATGCGAATGCAAGAAGCCTTTAAATATGCGGCAGCCCATGATTTTGACTATATGACGACGGTCATGACCATCAGCCGTCAGAAAGATTCGGTGGCTATCAATACGATTGCTGAGCGGCTTCAACCGCAGTTTCCCAAGGTGAAATATCTGTACAGTAACTTCAAGAAGAATAAGGGGATGGATCGCTCGGTTCAACTGTCAAAAATCCATAATATGTACCGTCAGACATACTGCGGCTGCATTTATTCGTTTGAAGATATGAAAAATCGCAAAGGAATCAAAGAAGAATAGTCTTGATTCCTTTTTTAGTTTATAATAAACATTAATTATCCAAGGGGGTATACGTATGAATCATGTTCTCAATGAAATTCTGCTCAATATGGATTTAAGCGGAATCCGCCGTTTCAGTGAAGAAGCGAATAAAGTAGAAGGGGTCATCCGACTGACAATCGGAGAGCCGATGTTCGATACTCCGCAAAACATAAAGCAAGCGGCAATTGATGCTTTGGCGGCCAACGATACCCACTATCCCTTTGCTCAAGGGCTTTTATCTCTGCGCAAAGCCTGTTGCGAATTTGAAAAAAGAACACAGGATTTGGATTATGTGCCCAGCGAAGTAATTATCACCCAAGGGGCAACCGGCGGACTGTTTACTGCGATCAATGCGATTTGCCGGCCGGGGGATGAAGTCATCATTTTGCTGCCCGCGTTCACGATTTATAAACCGATCGTGGAGTTTGCGGATGCCATCCCGGTGCTGGTTGACATCAGTGAAGATGATTTTCAAATCAACGAGCAAAAACTGAGAAACGTCATAACCTCAAAAACCAAAGCAATCATCGTTAATTCTCCCAACAATCCCAGCGGAATAAATCTTAGCCGACAGTCCAATGACATTTTGGAGAAAATCGTTAAAGAACATGATATGTATGTGCTTTGTGATGATGTGTATAATCAACTCATTTTTGAGGAAACGGATTTCTTGGTTCGCCGAAAATCGATCCGAAAAAATATTATCTATATTCAGAGCTTCTCTAAGCCTTATGCGATGACCGGTTGGCGCATCGGTTATGTCATGGCAGATCAGCCTGTTGCTACCGAAATTGCAAAAGTTCAGTCCTATGGTACTTCCGGTGTACCGCCTTTTGTCCAGCAGGCAGCAATCGTGGCTTTGTCGACGGATGTTTCACACATGATAAAACAATATGAAAATAACATGAATCAGGTGAGTGAGTTGCTTACTGATCGCGGAATACCTTTTGTCAAACCTCAAGGCGCATTTTATCTTTTGGTCGATATATCTCAGTGTCATATGGATTCATGGACGTTTGCGAGAAAACTGCTTCATGAAACGAAAGTGGCAGTGATTCCCGGTGAGGTGTTTGGTACTCAGATGGATCGTTTTGTACGCACTTCTTTGGCCACAGATATCAAAATATCTTTACCTGCTTTTGATAAAATTACAGACTTCATACTTAATTACAGTCAAAAGGTTGAGGAATCCGTGTAAAACAAGTATCATTAATAGCAAAGGGGTGAGATGTTGAAAAAGCAAATAGTAAACAGTTATTTGGCATTGGTGTCTATCCA
>JANJWY010000247.1 GCA_024709285.1 Erysipelotrichaceae bacterium | reverse complement strand
GGTCATTGACATGGGTAATCATGAATATTCAATGTTTGATGTAGAAGGTTTATCGCTGGATGATCAGATTTGTGTTACAGGTATGATTGTGCCTTTGCGAATCGGATCGACCTTTGCAGTCAATCCGATATCCCGTTGGTCAAACCAACGCAATCATCGAGGGACGATTGATGTTAAGAGTGTAGAAATCATCAAAAAGGGCAACTCATTGAGAAGTCATTTGTTTGACTATGTTTCCGATATTGATTCTTCCGGATGGCTCAAAGCATTTATATTTGATCATCCTGCTCCAATCATCGGACATTTTACCGCAGTATTTATTTCCAGCGGACTAATTGCATCTTCGCTGGTGTCCTTAATCAGAAAAATATTAGGATTTTTCTGTTTTGAGAAGAACCGGCAGCACTGGATCAGCGTTATACTTTGCTTTTGCTGGTTGATTTGGGGCGGCTCATTTGTATTGTCACGAATACTGATAACTCACTTCAGCCGCTACCTGAAAGTAAAGCCTTTAGCAAGAATAAGTCTGACTTATTCTTTACTGCTTTCCCTTTATCCTCATCATATTTTTCATCCGGCACTGATCATACCTTTAAGCTTATCCTTGATCAACATATTCGGTTATCCGCGCTTTCTTTCAAGAATGGCAATCTTACCGCTGATTCAGACACTGTTACAGTATCGGTTTGACTTTTTAAGTGCTCTGTTATTTCCCGTTTTTCGAATCATTTCTGTTTTTTGTTATCTTTTTGCATGGATTTGCATCTTTCTGCCCAAACTGGTCAACACTTTTGTAAACGTTTGTGAGTTTATTTCCTTCAGTGATTTTCCATTTGCAACGTATTTCCAAATGACCGGATATCCGGGTATCTGTCTTTCATTGATATGGTTCATGTCGGTTTTTGCGTCGCGCATCTCAAAAAGACAGCTGATGTTGAGGCTTATGGGATTGCTGTTGATATTTCAATTGAAGTTCAGCTTAAATCCCTTTACGACCGTAACTTTTTTTAATGTAGCACAAGCGGACAGTGCTTTGATTGAACTACCATTCAAGCAAGGAAAATGGCTGATTGATTCCGGCAGAGCCGGTTCCTCTGCTTTGTTAAGAGCAAATCTTTGGTATCGGGGTGTTTCCCGTTTGGATGCATTCATCATATCGCATGACGACAGTGATCACAACGGCGGAAATGAAATGCTGATAAACGATTTTCAGATCGATAACATTTACACCGAACATGCGAATGTACATAAAAATGGCTTTGTTTTGTATAGTCTGATGGAGAAAAAATCAGGTGCGAGTGACAATGATAACAGCCTGATACATCTTTTTTCGATCAATGGACTCAATTACTTGTTTCTTGGTGATATTTCTAAGGAAAGAGAAGCTGAACTGATTCGGCAATATCCGTTTTTAAAGGCAGATATCATAAAACTTGCTCATCATGGCAGTCAAACCAGCACTTCCGAAAGACTGTTATCAAGCTTTCAACCTCGATTGACCATTATCAGTGCTGATCCTAAGGTATATGGACACCCTCATAAAATTACTCTGAAAACGCTATGGCAGTTTCGAGTGCCATTTGCATCGACATATATGGATGGTGATATACGCATTTCAACCTTGGGAAATTTCCATTTTGTAATGTCATCTGCAGGCGGATTTGGTATAATGAGAACGGTGATAAAATGAATGTTGTCATAACCGGGAACGACCGCTTTTTCTTAAAGCAAAAGGCTAAGGAATGGGTCGAGAAGAATGAGAAGTCAGCCAAGGGCATTGAACCGGCTGTTTTCGACGGTTATTCGGCAAGTTTCAATTGGGATGAATTATTCGAAGAAATCCAAACAGTTTCTTTCTTTACCGATATTAAAATCATCGAACTGATCAATCCGCCGGGATTTACAATAAAGAATTATGAGAATTCCGCGTTTTTGAAAATGTGGACATCCGTGGTGGAATCGATGCCCAAAGAAGTCATCCTGCTTATACTTTTTGAAAATGACAAAGTGAACAAGACGGCAGATATGACAAAACCACTGGTCAAAAACAAGTCGAAAAATACGGTTTGGATCGATGTTGAAAAAATAACCAAGAATGAATTTGAGAGCCTTATCCGCAGGGAATGTGCACTTCGTCAAATTAAGCTTGATGGAGATAAGATGAAACATTTGATCAGCCGGATGCCCCGTCAAGTGGAGACTTGCATGCGGGAATTAGATAAACTGGCACTTTTTCCTGATCCCATTGATTTTAAGGTGTTGGATGTGCTCATTGCAAAACCGTTGGAAGACAATGTATTTGAACTTTCAGCTGCGGTAGTTTCCAAAGATTTAAAGAGAGCACTGAAAATATATAAAGATTTACAGGTATTGAAGTATGATCCGGTCGCCTTGGTGCCTTCCATTGCTTGGCAGATGCGCGTCATGTTTCAGATTCTGGTTTATAAAAAAGAACGGTTTTCCGATATGGATATACGTGAAAAACTCGGTGTTCATGATTACGTGTTTTCTCAAGCCTTGGGTTATGCCCGCATGACGAATCTGGATCGGGTGTGTGAGCTATTGGAAATGTTGGCGCAGTTAGATCAGAAAATCAAATCCGGTCTTCTAAACGGTCCGATGGGTTTTGAGTTATTTTTAATAGAAGCGATGAGGTAATCCGATGGAATCACTAAAAGAACTATATAAATCAGGTCCGGGACCTTCAAGCAGTCATACATTGGCTCCGCGTCGTGCAAGCCTGCTTTTTATGGAGCGCGTCAAACAGATGGCTTATGTCAACGTTGAACTTTATGGTTCTCTTTCACTGACCGGAAAAGGACATTACACAGACAAAGTCATAATCGATACATTTGCTCCGACACCATGCAATGTAGAGTTTAAACTCGATTGGGAATATCCGTTTCCCAACGGTTTGATTATACGGGCTTTTGATGAACAAGATCAGTT
>JANJWY010000204.1 GCA_024709285.1 Erysipelotrichaceae bacterium | reverse complement strand
ACCCACCCAGGCATCAGTGAATCTGCTTCGCTCGTCGTAATTAATGATAAGCAATATGCCAATTCGACTCTAACTTCTTTCAGCAAAGCGTTGATGTCGATATTGTGACAGACTTTGTCTCCAAAGTATAACTGAATTTGTTCCACAAGATTACGCACTTTAGGATTGTATTTCATATGTTTGAAAAAACCGGAAAATCCAGGTTCATCTTTTAATATCGAATAATAGATTTGTTTTAGCGTATCATCAAGTCGATTGAATGCATCAACTTCATCCATAAATAAAATTTGTGCGTTTCGAGCGTCATTCAGTGGGTTATTCAGTGAATCACTATCGAGTTTATCGTTTTTAACCAAATGATGATATGGTCTTTCTGGGAACAATAAAGCTGAGAGATACAAGGTGTCTATAGTAGTTTCTAAGGGGATAAACTTTCGAGGTAATATCCGGTTTAGGTGAATAAAGTCGTGTGAAACGAAATTGTGACCGCAAAAAAAATCTACTTTTTTCGTGAATTTAATCAGTTCTTGAATGCTCTTGGTGTGTAGTATTTCACCATTTTCTTTGATACATCCAATATCGGAAACCACATTATTTTTACTTATTTCAGTGTCTATGAATCCAATCATGTTGCACTCCTATAATTCTTGTATTTGATAAAATCATATTCTTATAATTAATTATAACATTGATAAGGTATTGTTGTTTGGAAATATTAAATATTCAAACACAGTTTTTTAAGAAAAAACACGCTTACGCGCGTTCTTCTTTACTCATATAGTAAGAGCAGTTTTGTTTTAGTTTACAGAGTTCACATTTTGGATTGACTTCTGTACAAATGCTGACAATACCTAAATGATTCAATTGCCCATACAATACCAAGATAACGTCTATATACCGTATTGGATATCCAGTTGATTTACTCATCTGGCGTCCAATTTCAATGGCTTTTAGAATATCTTTATCATGTTCAATTAGACTTAATCGCTTAAAAATGCGTATGATAACGCGATCCGGTTTAATTACATTTAAACCGATGTCCGTCATAAAATGAAAAGATGTAATACCTCCAAGAAAATGAAACTGCCTTTCAAGTGCATGCTTAAAATTATATAGTGATTTTTCATCTTTATTTGGATTCATAAAATCTACATAATTTGAAAACGATTCGTGTTTCTGTATGATTTCATGCATTACTAGCGCATTTTTAAAACATGCTCTTATCTTTGATTGATTTTGTATAATATTCGGATCATTAGCGATATCAATCAAATCGGATTCAGTATACTTTATAACAACATCAATTGAAGGAAAATGATTGTGAATATTTTTGATGTACTTGTCAACAGTCGCTGCTTTAAAGCCAGAGTAGAAAATAACATCCACGAGAATCGAATAATACTGATCATCAGTTAAAGAACGATTTTCATACATTTTATAAATACCGAATTTAGCGTCAAATTCAGTATCTGATAATTTAGTTGTTTCTCTTAAAGTAGAGTGGATTTTGTTGAAAATGTCACCATAAGATAGCGGTTTTGTAGAGTATTCAAGGTGAACTTTGACTCCACAATATTTACAATAAAAGCTATCAGAATCTATCGATTTTGAACAACTTGAGCAAATCATACTCATACAGACCACCTCTTATTGAATTGCCATTATTTGTGTAACTAATTTAAAGACATGTTTTCCTTCATCTGCTGATAGTTTGAAAAATTCTCGTCTATTGGCATCTGTATTCTTTCTAAGATTAGGATTCAGAGTATCAATGATGCTGTGAATACTTTTTTCCAACACTCTTGAATTTTCCAGTGTTTTTGTTTCGATTGTTTCTTCAACTTTAAATGGTAATGGCACCGACGTATTATATAAATCTTTTAATCTACGATCAATGGCGTTGGTTCTACCAATCTTCACCCATCCTGGAATGGATTCGTTAGATAAAAGATAAACAACTTCTTGAGTGTATGTTTGGCTTTCTACTTCTTTAAAATCTACCAGTAATTGATAATTTCCTTTGGATATGAATGCTAAAACACCTTTGTCTCGTAGATTTTGAAGGATTTGTCTTAGTTTATCTTTTATATGAAAATTTGAGGGGTAAACTTGCTGGAAGTACTTCTCGAATTGATACAACTCATCAAGCGTAAATGGATTGTTTTTAAAGTTGTTCTTTATCAGAGTATATACTATAAAATTCCAACCTTTTAAGTCTTTCATATTCAAATCACTCCTTATGATATTAATGACTGATAGAACTTGGTAACATAGTGATGCTCCAATGATTCCATCAATTCTTCTTTTTGTCTTGGGTCTTGAATGACCTCTAACAATTGCTTATTTCTTTCCTCAAGTTTCGCAATATAGTCATCCTTCGGAGGACGATTGGATTTTGAACTATTATTGGATTTTGATGTTATGACTAAATTCCATAAATCATCTGAATACATATAAGACCATGGAATAAAGTGATCAATGGATATGTCATTCATACTGATAATCTCATCGGTATAAAAATCTCGAATATCATCTTTGTAAAGCATCATTAAAATATCTTTGTACTTGGCTAAATTATTGCGTTTCAGCTTATTGTCTGATGAGCCTTTTACTTTCGAAACAATACGTGGTTGTGTATTGTATTTTTCCAGTAATTGAGCCCATTTATAATTAAACAATTGTGTTAAAACTTCGCTATATGAAATGAGTAATTTTGAATCTTCTAATCCGATTTCAATGTATCTATTTTTTATATTAAGGTCATATACTGTAATTACACCATGGTCTATATTCATAAAACGCCATGACACATTTTGAGTTAATACGGTTGAAATGCTTTTTATCGTGTGTTCAACAATTTTATTATCAATTTTATGAATCGCTTTATCGAACCATACAGGTATATTTGATTCTATATTTTTATAGTGATTAATCAAATCATTTGTTAATTGTAAAACCACTGGCGGATACTCATGACTAGCACTTTGTTTCAATCCGAAAAAGAAAGTTTGATTCCAATAGTACTTCATCATATTTCTCGCAATCTCATCAAAATGGATTCGGTAATTAGCACCAACTTCACTACCTTGATTGGTTGAAACGCATTCGATGATAGCCCTGCCCCAAGCTAATTTATACGTATTGTCATTAGACATTCCATTTAAGATATCAAACCATTTTTTAATATAGCTATCCATTAATATGATTGCTTCTGAGGAATGACACCTCGTACTCCTCCACGTGGATTCTCCATATCACCTTGATATCTAGGGATTAAATGGACATGTAGATGCATGATGGTTTGGCCTGCAGCTAAACCGTTGTTGATTCCGATGTTATAGCCATCTGGATGAAATTCCTTATCCAGTTTTGTTTTCATAAGCATGAGTGCTTCATCAATAGATTTTTTTTCATCAATCGTTGTGTCAAAATAGTTTGAGACATGTCTTTTTGTAATGATGAGTGTATGTCCAGGATTAACTGGAAATCCATCATATATGACGTAAATATACTCGTTTTCAAAAATGATCTTCTTGTCTTTTCGCTCACAAAAAATACACATGTACGTTAACCTCCAAACTAATTAACTATTACTTAGATTATACCTTTTTTTGTAATAAATGCGTTACGACATTTAATCAATATACATAAATTCAAAGAAAAACCTGTATTTCTATGGATTGACCAAAAAAATACAGGTTATTTTCATTAAATGGATTGATTATCAACTATTTTATTGAGTTTACTACTTACTATAAAGAATAGAACTACATAGTAAATGAACTGATAACTAATCATTACATCATTGTAATGTAGTGTTATTCTTGCTAAGTGGTTTAAATCAGCACTCACAAAATATCCTATTGGTAAACTTATGATTAATAGTAGGATATATACTAACTTATTCTTATTTTTCTTGTTAAAATGGAAAACGAATAAGCCTGATAGTATTAAAAACAATAAAGCTACCCCTCTAAAGATGTAAAAATTCGGATAGAAAAATATCATTAGATAATAATTTAGATTCCCGTCCATAATGGTATTAGAAAGTTCTCCATCGATTATTTCTGAATACTTAAAACTGGATTGAAATCCACAAAATATAATCAGCAAAATTAGAAAGAATAATGATGTCCTTAAAAATTTATTCCATGCTAGAGTTTGTTCATTGAGTGTTTTCGAGAGAATTCTAGAACTATAAACAAATAGTATTAACAAAATCGGTCCTTCAATGATGAATCCCTGTAGAAATTGAAATATGAACATATTGCTCCATGAAACGAATCCAATCAGAAGTGCATAAAAGATAATTGTATCAATTAGCACAATCCACCAAATTAATCGACGAACTTTTGTTTTATTTAGATCGTATGCACAGTTTATATTGTCATCATCGCTCATTTCTCGCATATTTTGATAGTGGACATATCCCAAAACAAATGTAATAATGCTGATGATAAAGAATAAACTCACAATAACAATGGATAAATAGAACATGTAACTGTACAAAACAACACCTAAAATGATACCGAACAAATTTATACCCAATGATATATAGAGAAATAACATCAACTTGCTAAAAAGTTTGTACGCAAGCATTTGATTAATTCGATGCGTCTTTGCAGGTTGAATCGTCGTTTCTTCTGTTATTTTACCTCTAAGTAAAGTGTCTACACTGACTTCATACAAATCTGCTACTGCTGTAATAATTGAGATGTCTGGAAGTCCATCACCATTTTCCCATTTTGATATGGTTTTTGGACTAACCAGTAACGCGTCTGCTACTTGTTGTTGAGTATACCCTTTTGATAATCTTAGTGACTTTAATAATGTGCCTGTTTTCTTAACATCCATGATAGCACCTCCAATGTGAGTGTACTAGAAAGTAGATAAAACGGTAACCTCTTAATCGTAGAATTTTGTCCACGCTTAAGGGTAGTCTATTCATATTTGCTTAGTTAGTATATTCGAAATGTATCTTGCACAATATAATATGACTGCTTCAATCGTTCATGATACGTTGGTAATCCCCAATTATCCCAAGTATATGGTGCTAAGAACATTGAGTCATTACCTGTACTTGCTCCTATATAAATATAGTCAAACGGTTCTCCTGCAAAGACATTGTCACCTTTAAAGTTTGCCATTCTGGTTTTGGTTGAAGGATCCATGATATTGAGTAATAAATACGGGATACGAATTTCAATATAATCGTTGGTTTGATAATAATCCGCTAATGAATTGTAGTTTGGGTCTGATGGATCAGATATGCCTTCTCTGAATAAACCAGCTTCGTATTTTGAAAAAGGAATAACTTCATTGGTACCATGGATGTGTAATTCTTTCGATAACGCATGATACATCCCTGTAAACAATCCACTGTTGATGGTATACATCCCGAGTGGCTTATCAATCATATCTAATACATCCCCATATAAATGACTGAATGCGTCATAATAAGGGTCTACCTCGATTCTTGAGGTTTCATCTATGGTTATTAAAAAGTCTGCATCTCGATTGAATGTGATTTGCTTCGAAGGATAACTCAAGTTCCCTTGATTTGGAATGGTATCGATACCAATATAAATGGGTTCATTGACATGACCATTGAGTTCTACCAAAAGATAGATATAGCGTTCATCTTGGGTTGCTTTTAAGTGTAAATCATCCATTTGAACATAAGGTACATCTTCCCAATCAGCAATACTGCCATCGAGTTTGATTTTGAGGGTTTCGCCTGGTTCAAAGGATAAAAGCCCAAACATCTGTTCATTGGTTTCAACGTTACTCCAAAACGGTCTTTGCCACTCTAGGTCAAAATCCATCGTATTCCAAGTACGTTTGAACCACTCATCTTGCCACGCAAAGATGAGTGCGCCTATACTACCGGCATCGTGGATGTCTTTAATCATCGATACCAGCATTTCACCTTGTTCCTTTTCCGTGTGTTGACCTTGATTAAATCCAGAATATCTCGCATCATGGGCTTTACCACGCGATGCAGGTACACCAAATTCAGCAACCAACACGGGCATCGTGTGGTAAGCATTCAGTTGATCTAAATAAGCACGGTAGGTATTGATTGGGTCATAAGCATCGATCAAGTCGGTTGAAAAATTCATAAACTCTGGATAATACGGATACACATGATAAGAAGCGAACTGACCTGCAAAGGCTTTTTTCGTGGTTTTGATGTGTTCTACATCGACACTTGCCATATCTTCTTTAGGATCAGGTTCATTGGGATGAGTCAATGGGTCTGTGGTTAACCAATTGGTATAGGATAACGGTCTGGTGGTTTGATAGTGTTCTGCTTCATAAGATAAGATCGCATCCCCTGCTTTCGCAAGAAATGCTTCAAATGGGGATGCGTTTTCTGTATATAAAAATTGTCCTTCAAAATGATTGAGGGTTGGGTGTAATTGATTGGTGTTATTGACGAAGGATGGGTCCCACTCTACGCCGAGTACCCAACCAATGATGTATTTTGAAATATCGTATGTATAAGTCCCACTGGCGAAGCCTGGTCTAGGGTCTAACGTTTTATTGCCATGAAAGATATCGACCAAGTTTTGTCCATCCGAGATGAACTCTTGTAAAAGATGTTCATTTTCAGCGTAAGGATCATGAATCGCCTTAATCTTGTCTTCATTGAGCCATAAGCCATGCATCACATAGAGTTTCTTTCGACTGCGTTCATTGAATTCGAACAATGCGTCATAAAAAGCAGGCGTCATGGTGGTGTATACGCGAATCGTGTTCGCGTTCATTTCAGAGATTTGAAAAAACCATCGGATGTATTCGGTTTTTGTAATGGCGAGCTCACCAGGAAAATAGCCCGGTTTGGTTGCCCCAATATTGACACCTTTGATGAACGATTTTTCCATCTTTTTTCCATTATATATGTAAAAATCACCGTCATGAATACGTGCGGATGTGGTTATACCTTCGGATGTGTGAGATAGTTTTGTTTTGGTACAGCCTACCAAGATGGAAACGACAATGATCATCAAAGTTAGGGTTGTTATAAAAAGACATGTTTTTTTCATATGTGAACCTCTTGTATAGATTATACTAAAAATATGCTTTTAAGTCTTCAATTATGTTACTTTTCATATTCTAAAGATTTTGATTTACATATAAATAAAAGAGATTGCTTCACACAATCTCTCTTAAAGGTTTTATCTCATGTATTCCGTTTTCTTCTTCACATAAGCGATGATGTCTTTTGTGTATTTTAAGCTCGTATCATTTTTCATTTGATACATCGATTCATCGGCTTTTTTGATTAAGTCATAAATCAACTGTTCACCTGTTGAATCAAAAGCCATACCAATCGATACGCTGATTATATCCATGATGTTTGGATTGTCACATAGCGATAATATCTGGTCTTTTAACGCCAATAATGTTTTTTCTTCTGTGTTTGGGATGATGATCAAGAATTCATCGCCGCCAATTCTGGCGATTTCTTTTTTATCTACTGTAGACATGGCTTGCTTAATTTTATTCGATACTGCCTTTAATAAGTAATCGCCACGTTCGTGTCCTAAATAATCATTATTGACTTTGAGGCCATTTAAATCCAAAGATATGATGCCTAAATTTGGTTGGTTATTATAAATCTTCAACTTGTTTTCAATGTAATTGCGGTTGTTTAATCCCGTCATTGCGTCAAAGTTTGATAGCTGATTGAGTTCCCTCAATAACTTGAAGACTTGGGTTTCATCGTAAAGAAGAATCATGTATCCATAATGGTTTTTTTGAATATAGAATTTACGTTCTCTGACGTGATAATGGTCTTTGTTTTGAGCTACTTCAACATCGACTTCATAGTTTCTATAAAACACAATTTGTTCTTTTAAACCCTCATACAAGGTGTCGAGTTTTTTACCAACATAATCGGCAGGTTTAACCCCATATTTGGTTGAAAGTAATTCACTGAATTCAACAATTCGTTTATCGGAATCCGTTAAGATATAGAGTTCTCTCATATTCGACAGGATTTTTCCACGACCGCTCGTAAGTAGGTTAAAAATCATATCGTTCGTATAAACCACACGATACAAGATGAATGTTCCAAATGCGAGTGATATATATGTCAAATCGATATCTGTATCAATGAATAATAAATCGATCAAGTTAAGGGCTAATACCACCACCACCGCTACTGTGATGGTTTTCGTGACTGCTTCATAACTGCGAATGGTATCTTTCTTTTTAATCACATAATAGAATAACGCGACGATGGCGTAGACCATCACGGCGTAAGTAAATATCAGGTGATAAAGATATAATGGCCCATTATCAGCAAAATATAAGTCTGAAAATACCGTCATTTCTTCAAGTGAAAGTTTAATAAACCATGAGTATAGGTTATTGGTGAAAGAAAGAACCACTTCTGTTAACCCTAACAACATCAATATCGCTAACACAATCTTCGGTAATTTTTCTTCCACATAATCATATATGGTACACAGAGAAAACACCATCACCATGAATTTCATAGGGTATCCCAATAAATGGGCATGGTACACAATGAAAGATACTGAAGATATTCTTTCAATAAAGATGAGCACAGTCCAAATGAAGGTAGTGAGCATCAATAACTTTAAACAACGGTATTTTTCCTCACGTCTACTTTTAAATAAATTCACCACAGGGATGAATGACATAAATCCAACCATAACCAATAAAATCATTAAAAATTCATGCATAATCATCACCTTCTACTTTTATATACACACTTTTATTATACCAAATATCCCGAAATCACGAGTTTTTGAATGAAAAAAGACATCGTGAGATGTCAATTTAATAGAAAAATTTTAAGTGCAATAATTGATGGATGAAATGCTTCAAGGTTGCAGGTGCTGTGTTGTTCTCAAATGTGAATGCGAATACGATGATGGACTCATTGGATAATTCGATATTGTTCATCAGAACTTCCAAAGGCGTATGTGCATCGCCGTAAGTCGATTCATAGTCATCCAGTCCATACAGTTCAAAAGTATGTCTTGCGATGTTTTGATAATCGAAGTGGATCGCATCCATTTTTTTTAATTTGGATGTGACTTGAATTTGGTCTATATGAAATTCAACGTCACACAAGCCTTTAATACTCTTTACTGGAATTGGGAAAGCATCTGCTTCATAGATGCCAACACTGTTTTTAGTATAATGACCTGAATAATACCTTAATTCAGCTGGTCTAGACCTTAATGTCACCCATTGACCTAAGACCAGGTTAGCGCGGTGTTCT
>JANJWY010000142.1 GCA_024709285.1 Erysipelotrichaceae bacterium | reverse complement strand
TGATTCTTAACACTTTTAGAACTAATATTATTGGAAGGCCTGTGTCTTTAAATGATCTTCGGGTTGAAATCTTGCCTGGCATGAATGCTGTGAATGAATTACTTGCAGCGCTACGCGGATTTGAGTATGAGATCAACTGGTTACAGTATGGTGGAATGGTTATCTTCTATATCGTTGTCTTGGCTGGCTTTGGTTATCTGACCGTATGGCTGCTAAATAAAAAACTGGAGTTAGAGTAGTCTTAATTCCGGAAATCCCTTAAAATAAAGTTAATCGTTCTGTTGTATGAAAAAGTAAGAGAAAATGTGGGAAATCAATTGATGAACTCTTCCGGGAGGTGTTCAAATGTTATGGAAATTAGTTAAACTCGATATTAAGTCGACGTCTCGTGATTTTGCGATACTATATTTAGGAATGTTTGCTTTAGCAATATTAGCTGGAACCATGGCAAATGAGTTGATTGTATTTTCTTTAGCTCTGAACATCGCGATTTCCATCACAGTAGCCGTAGTGACCTTCGTTTCGATCATCCGACTGTTTAGCAGAAGAATGTTTTCAACGGAAGGTTATCTCACATTGACCTTGCCGGCAACAAGCACTCAGACAGTGATCGCCATGTTATTGACTGGAGCATTCTGGTCGGTTATGACGTTAGTGATATTTACTCTTGCACTATCTACTATGTTTGTGGTTGTTCTTGTGATCGAGATGTGGGGTCAATTCTCTTTTTCCTCTATCGACTGGCAGTCTTTGTCGCAACTATGGGAAGCAATTCTCGCTTCCGAACTTACAAAAGATTTAGGCTTTGGGCTTCTGACAGGTATTCCCATGGGAATCTTACAAATGTTCTACTCGTTGATGATTCTGCTATTCGTTATTGTCTTTGTTAATACCAGCTTTGTAAAGCAGAGTAAGACGTTGATTGGTATCGTCGTTTACCTTGCTGTCAGTATGATTTTAAACACCTTGCGCAGCAACATCTTTACGAAACCAATCGATGAACTGAGATTTCAGATTATATCGGGTACGGATGGGATTACCCAAGTAATACCTTTGCTTAGCGGACTTGAAAATGAATTCAGCTGGATGGAGTACGGTGGAACGGTTCTGTACTATATCGTTGTGCTGGCTGTCTTTGGATATCTGACCGTCTGGCTGCTTAATAACAAACTTGAACTGGAGTAGCTTGTGCTACTCTTTTTTGTGAATCGTTGCTCAAACACTTAAAATGAAGATTATTTTATGATAGAATCTGATTGAATGATAAAGGAGAATAAATCATCATGATAGTGGGTTGCGTAAAAGAAATCAAGAAGCACGAGTACCGGGTCGGATTAACTCCGCCACATGTACACAGCTATGTGGCTGCCGGTCATACCGTGCTCATTCAGTCGTTGGCGGGTGAGGGAAGCGGATTTGATGATCAGGAATATGTCAATGCCGGAGCGACCGTCGTAGAGACTGCTGCGGAAGTCTGGGCAAAAGCTGAGATGATCGTCAAGGTCAAAGAACCGCTCAAAGCTGAATATGAACATATGCGCGAAGGGCAGATTTTATATACGTATCTGCATTTAGCCGCAGATAAAGACTTGACGGATGCCTTGGTCGAAAAGAAGGTCAAAGGCGTGGCTTATGAAACCATTACGGACAAATACGGGGGATTGCCCTTGTTAAAACCGATGAGCGAAGTTGCCGGCCGGTTGAGTGTTCAGGAAGGTGCCAAGTATCTGGAAAAACCGTTTGGCGGACGCGGTGTATTGCTTGCGGGTGTTCCGGGAGTTCCGAAGGGGAAAGTCGTTATTATCGGTGGCGGAACCGTGGGAACCAATGCTGCGAAAATCGCTATTGGCATGGGCGCTGATGTTTCGATCCTGGATAAAAACATTCGTCGTCTGGAAGAATTGGATAATCTGTTTGGATCATCGATCCAGACACTGTATAGTACCGATGCCATCGTATTGTCTCAGTTGGAGAGTGCTGATTTAGTGATCGGCGCTGTGTTGATCCCGGGGGCATCTGCACCGAAAGTCATTAAGCGCGACATGTTGAAGCGGATGCGCAAAGGGGCGGTCATTGTCGATGTAGCAGTCGATCAGGGCGGATGCTGTGAAACGACGCATGCGACATATCACGATGAGCCGACGTACATCGTGGATGAAGTCGTTCATTACTGTGTGGCCAATATGCCCGGTGCAACTCCGCGTACATCAACCCAAGCCTTAACCAATGCGACGTTGAGTTATGGTTTGATGTTGGCGAAGTATGGATTGGAAAAGGCATGTGCCATGGATGAACATTTGGCCAAAGGTGTCAATACCTATGACGGATACATCACATGTGCGGAAGTGGCTTCTGCTTTTGGCTATAAGAGTGCGGAACTGATAAAAGTAATCAAATAAAGAAGGTGATCAAATGTTCGCATTTACGCCGCCTACGACCGGAACGCTGATCATGGTTTCCATGGTTGTTTCTGCTTTCGGTCTGATTGTGCTTCAGCTTCGAAAAAACAAAAAGAATAAGTAGGTTTGGGGCACTTTGTGTGCCCTTTGCCTTTGTATGAAATCGGTGTATAATAAATATCGTGAGTGGAGGCGAATCATGTTTCATATTGCCGATGTAAAAAAATTCCGATTCTGTCCGCGCTTTTTCTGGCTGCACAATAACGGTCAGGCACTGCCTCGGATTCAGTTTGTGCGCATGGAAGAAAAAATGACAGAATTAGCGAAAGAGAAACTGAAAATCACTTCTTTTTTTATGGGTGCGCGTGGGGATGGCAATGAGGTTTTCCA
>JANJWY010000109.1 GCA_024709285.1 Erysipelotrichaceae bacterium | reverse complement strand
AGCACACTTTCTTTTGCACAATAATCAATAAACTGTGAAATATCGTGACGGTATGCCTGCTGGGTCGCCATTGAACCGCTGTGCGTCAGTTTTAACTGCTTTAAAAAATCATCGAGCAACTCATTCATGATGATCACTTCCACTATTGAAGTATTCGAGCGATCGCTTGACGATTTGCTCTTTTTTATCAGCAATTCGCGGCGGTATATCGGATTGGATGATTCCGAAATTCGCATTCATCGGCTGAAAGTACTTTGGTGATGCATGCGTGATGTAATGGGCCATGGCTCCAATCATCGTATATGCAGGAAATTCGATGCATGGCTGTTGGGATAAGTATCGCGCCATATTGATACCGGCCACACAACCGCTGGCTGCCGATTCGACATATCCCTCAACACCTGTCATCTGTCCGGCAAAAAACAAATCATCCCGAATCCTTGACTGATAAGTACTTTTCAAAACGACCGGTGAATTAAGATATGAGTTTCGATGCATGACCCCATATCGGACGATTTCAGCGTTCTGTAATCCAGGAATCATCCGGATGATACGTTTCTGTTCACCCCACGTCAGATGTGTCTGAAATCCGACAATATTGTACAGAGTATCGGCCGCATCATCTTGACGCAATTGAACGACAGCATACGGACGCGGTTTTCCATCTTGCCACAAACCCACCGGTTTCATAGGACCAAAGGTCAGCGTCTTCACTCCGCGCTTTGCCATTTCTTCAAAAGGCATACAGCCATCAAAATATATTTCTTTTTCAAATTCTTTCAAAGGTACAACCTGAGCACGGATAAGTTCATTATAAAAATTTTCGAATTGCATTTTGTCCATCGGACAGTTGATGTAATCCGCATCCCCTTTATCATACCGGGATTTATAATATGCAATTGAAAAATCAATGCTGTCCTTCTCAATGATCGGAGCTGCGGCATCATAAAAATAAAAAGTTGACTCACCGGTGAGTTCGATGATTTTCGCAGATAAAGTCTTCGATGTTAACGGACCTGTAGCGATGATCACATTACCTGAAGGAATATCCGTAACTTCTTCACAGACAAACTCTACCAGCGGATGATTTTTCAATGTCTGAGTAATGAGTGATGAGAAACCGATGCGATCGACGGCCAATGCGCTGCCTGCGGGGACAGCGGTCGAATCAGCAGCATGAATGATCAGGCTATCCAGCCTTCTTAACTCTTCCTTAAGCAATCCTACGGCATTGCTCAGCTGATTACTGCGCAGTGAGTTTGAACACACCAGTTCAGCGAAATGATCCGTTTGATGAGCTTCCGTTGATACTTTCGGCCTCATTTCTATCAGACGGACCGAAAAACCCCGCTTGATAAGCTGCCAAGCGGCTTCACTACCCGCCAAACCTGCACCAATGATGGTAACCTGATTATCCTTCATTTTCTTCTTTCGCCTTTTTGTCATTCTTTATGTATCGGCATTTTGGAAATGCTGAACAGCCGGTAAACATTTTGCCATAGCGGCTTTTGCGCTGAACCAAAGCAGAACCACACAACGGACACATCTCCCCAGTCAATACCGGTTGCTCTTTCTTGATGTATTTACATTCCGGATAGGCAGAACATCCGATAAAGATTTTTCCCATGCGGTTTTTACGTTCAACCAATGGCTTACCGCAATCCGGACAGTTTTCACCGGTTTGTTTTAACTGATTCGGAACGATGTAATCACAATCCGGATACCCCATGCAGCCGACAAATTCCTCACCCGAACGACTTTTTCGGATGACCAAAGGTTTTCCGCATTTCGGACAGTCATCACCGGTCAACACCGGAGCAATTTTCTCCATGGTATCCCGTGCTTTATCATATACCACACTGAATCTGTCATAAAATTCACTGAGTGCAGCGATATTGTCTAGTTCACCTTCAGCGATTTCATCAAGTTCCTTCTCCATAAAAGCTGTATATTTCACATTGATAATGTCATTGAAGTGTTCGGAAAGTTTTTCATCGGTCAATTTCCCCTGATCGGTAGCAAAGAAGTACTTTGTCTTACCGGATTCCGAGCTTTTCTCCAGCCGCACATATCCTCTTTCCTGAATGGTTTCAATGATCGAAGAATAAGTCGAAGGACGGCCAATACCGTTACTTTCCATCTCTTTGATCAAAGATGCTTCCGTATAACGTGACGGGCCTTGCGTCTGATGTTCTTTGCTTTCAACCGAAACCGGCATATACCATTCACCTACTGTCAGCGGCGGCAATTCCTTGTCTTTGGACTGCTCATAACTGCCATACACTTTTAAATAACCGTCAAAAGCCAGTACGGAGCCATTGGCCGTAAACTGCAGATCTTCTTTGGTAAAGATCGCTGTCACGACATCGCTCTTCGCCGGAGCCATTAATGATGCGATCGTACGATCATAAATAAAGGCATACACTTTCATCTCATCCGGAGTCAGAAACTTACGCATCATATCCGGGGTGTAATCGCAATGCGTCGGACGGATTGCCTCATGGGCATCCTGAGTCGTGCCTTCATTGTTTTTAACCTTGTAAAAACCGACATAGTCTTTTCCATACGTCGTTTCGATCATCCGTTGGGCATTGATGACAAACTGCTGACTCAACCGGGTCGAGTCGGTACGCATATAAGTGATCAACCCTTCCAATTGTCCGTTGACTTCAACACCCTCATAAAGTTTCTGTGCGATACGCATCGTTTTCTTGGATGGGAAGTTGAACTTCGTTGACATTTCCTGTTGAAGAGTTGAGGTTATAAATGGAAATTTCGGTTGTTTCTTCGTTTTCTTTTCTACCAGCTGATCCAAATAGAAAGGACCGTCACATTTCTCAAGTAGTTTCTCCGCGGTCTCAACAGCCAAAATCTCAGCGGTTTCCCCTTTGATTTTTGTAAGCGCTGCTTCGAATTCTTTTCTTTTCTCATTAAATTTCGCTGTAACGGACCAGTATTTCGTAGATACAAAAGCATCGATTTCTTTTTCTCGGTCAACCACCAGCTTCAAAGCTACCGACTGAACACGGCCGGCACTCTTGCTTCGGATCTTTGACTGAAGCAGTTTGGACAGTTTAAAACCGATGATCCGATCAAGAATCCGACGGGTCTCTTGTGATTTGACCAGATTCAAATCAATGTTGCGCGGTTGGTCAAACGCCGAAATCACGGCATCTTTGGTTATTTCGTTAAATACGACACGGCGAACGGTCTGTGGATCTAAATCCAACTCAATGGCCAGATGCCAGGAAATCGCTTCCCCTTCACGGTCAGGGTCAGTTGCCAGAAAAACTTCCGAAGATTTCTTTGCTTTCGCTTTTAAATCCTTGACGGTTTTAACTTTATCCTTGTCAACGACATACGTTGGCGCAAAACCGTTTTTAACATCGATGCCCAATCCGTCCTTGCCTTTAATAGCTAAATCACGTATATGTCCCTTGGAAGAAACGACTTCAAAATCACTTCCCAAGTACTTTTCAATGGTTTTTGATTTGGATGGAGATTCCACAATCACAAGTTTTTTCATAATAAACCCCTCGTTCTTTTTATATCATGGCGAAATCTGAAGTATTTGTCAATATGCCAGCCCCTTGACTGATCAGTAAGTTACACCCTTCCCCACTGATCGAACCGATGGGATAAGGTATGCAAACCACCTCTTTGCCCAGTGTCAATGCCTCATTCACCGTTAGCATCGTACCGCTTTTCATCGTTGCCGCGGTGACGATGCACTTATGACTCAACGCTGCAATCAGACGGTTGCGAAAAGGAAAGTGATGTTTGCGGGGCGGCGTAAATCCGGGATACTCGCTTAAAATAAGGCCACAGCGAGAAACATCCTGAAATAATCGGGCGTTCTCCTCGGGATAGATCCGATCGATACCACAGCCTATGACTCCAATCGTACCTCGCATTGAGTTCAGTGCTTCCTGATGGGCGATGGCATCAATCCCTTTGGCCAAGCCACTGACAATCACATACGAACGATTACAGTTTCGTACGATCTGCCGGGTCATCTCGATTCCATAAGGCTCAGGCTGGCGTGATCCGATGATACTGATCGCCGACTGATTCAACAGATTCAGATTACCTTTATAGAATAACACAAACGGCGGATAACGCAATTGTTTCAAAACGCTGGGATATTCTTTGTCAAGAATCGTTATTGCCGAACCGCGCCAACCGCTGACCACATTGTTTTCATTGTTTTTTATCGCAGAGGCGACTTTATCGTAACTTCCCTCATATTTTACCGCGGCATTGATCATCAAGTCTTTCATGCTTCACCCCCTATTTATTATGACATGATTTGCTTTTTGCCTAAAAAAAACAAAGGTTACCCTTTGTCAAAAAACAGTGATTCTTGATGAAATGCTACCGGAGCAAATGATTTCCGATGTATGGGCAATATTCCATACATCGCTATGGCACGGATATGTTCTTTTGTTCCATATCCCTTGTGCTTCGCAAATCCGTATAGAGGATACAGTTGATCCAGATGTTTCATTTTCGTATCACGTACAACCTTTGCAATGATGCTGGCAGCCGCGATGCTGATGCTTTTGCTGTCTCCCTTTATGATCGATTGAACCCGCTTAGCACAGTCTATAGGCATGGCATCTGTCAAAATACTGTTTGAAATGCTTTGTTCAGCGATTTTGGTCATCGCCTGTTTTGCAGCCTGATATATATTTTCTCTGTCAATCGTTTTCTCATCGACAATAATGATGATTATTTCTATGGCATCATGCATGATTAAGGAGAAAAGTGAGTTACGTTTTTTCTCACTCAACTGCTTTGAATCATTGATCTCAGAATGCGAATACCATATAGGTAGAACGACCCCGGCAACGACCATTGGTCCGGCCAGTGGTCCGCGTCCGGCTTCATCAATACCGCAAACCAGCTGATTATCTTGCCAAAACGGCAGTTCAAAGGTATTCATCGGGTCGTTCCCAACTGATCGATTTCAACGTATCCTGACGTAAATCGGCCATAAATGCTGCCATTGTGCGACGTTTGTCGACTTCGTTCTCTGCCATGATAAAACCAAACTTCCGACCGATGATTTGGATGCAAGAATCAAAATCATACTCCTTGTTACTTATACCATAGCGCTCAGATAATATTTTTGGGTAATGAATCATCAGATATTCCAATCCGTGCGATACGACTTGTTCAATCGGTAAAATCTGCTCCTTGATTGCGGATGTAAGAGCCAGTTTCATTCCTACCTTGGGATCATCAAACCTTGGCCACAAGATTCCGGGTGTATCCATCACATCGAGTCGCTTATCTACCGTCAGCCATTTGACCGATTGAGTTACCCCCGGACGGTTTGCCACATCGACGACTTTGCGTTTGGCCAATCGGTTGATCAGTGTTGACTTCCCGACATTGGGAATACCCACGATCATTGCTCGGATGGCCCTTGGCTGAATACCCCGGCGTAAATCTCGCTGAATTTTGGCATCCATGACTTTCAAACAATTATCCAACAAAACTTTCTTAACATTATCTTTTTGAGAATCAATGAAAATGACGGTTTGACCGCCTTTCTCAAAATATTCGATCCATTTTTTCGTCACACTCTCATCCGCCATATCGCGTTTGGTAAATACGATCAAACGCGGTTTGTTTATAATCAGTTCTTGTAAAAGAGGGTTTGCGGATGACATCGGAATGCGGCCGTCACGAAGCTCAACAACCATATCGACCAGTTTCAACTGTTCAGTAATGGTCCGCTTCGCTTTGGTCATATGTCCTGGAAACCATTGAATGGTCATAGCCGATCCTCCTTATTGAATGATAAAGTGTATCTCATCGAGTGGGAAAATGATATAAGCATCTTTTGAAATGAGATTTTCAAGTTTGAAAGGTCCGAATCTGCGAGAATCTGAAGAAAACGGACGATTATCGCCCATCAGAAAATACTCGTTTTCTGCCAATGTCACATCCGCAAAATCCGTGGTGAAATTACCATTGATTTTTGACTTGACATCTGCTACATAAGCTTGATCAAAAAAGCTTTCTTCTATTGGAAAACCATTGATATACAATTGGTCTTTTCGGTAACTGATCGTTTCGCCAGGCAATCCGATGATTCGTTTTACCAAATATTCATCTTGCTGAGGAACATACACAATGACAACATCAAACCGGTTAGCTCCCCCGACTTTTAATGAAATGATGTTTGAAAAGCCGATTTGCTTGTCTTTTAGGGTCGGATACATACTGGAACCATCCACCCGAATCGGCTTGACGATAAAAGTCGTCAGTAAAAAAACGATGATGATACTGATAGTAATCGATTTGACAAAGTCCCAGATTTCAGCCAAAAAAGACGGTTCGTCTTTAGGACGCTGATTTCTTTGGCGGTAACTTTCCAATATTTCGTTTTCTCTGTTGTTTTCCTGCGACATGTTGTTCTCCTTAATAAGAAACGCCGGGGTTCACCCGGCGTTCTTTTAACGAATCTCTTTGATACGAGAAGCTTTACCTGAACGACCGCGCAGGTAGAACAATTTGCTTCTTCTAACCTTACCGCGACGAACGACGGTGATTCCAGCGATGATCGGCGAATTAACCGGGAAGGTTCTTTCAACTCCGATCGAGTTGGACACTTTACGTACAGTGAAATTTTCCGCTATGCCGCTGCCGCTACGGGCAATGACAACGCCTTCAAAGGCTTGGATACGGGTCTTGTCGCCTTCTTTGATGATGACATCGACGCGAACCGTACAACCACTGCGGAAATCCGGAAGATCGTTACGAATTTGTGACTTGGTCACTTCGCTAACTAAATTCAATTTCATATTTCTCACACTCCTTGTTCCTAACCGGCTCATTCATCGAAGGATCAGCGGAACCGGGGTGCCATAGGCTTATATAATTTATCACAATTGTGACAATAAATCAATCTTTTTCAACTTTTTCTGATTCTATTTCCAACAGCATTTTTTTCTCTTCTTTACTGAAAATCCGCTTCTTCAACAGATCGGGACGATATTGCAACGTTTTTCGAATAGACTCCTTCAAACGCCATTTTCGTATGACTTCATGATTGCCTGAAAGCAATACTTCCGGAACGGTTTTCCCCAAATAATCCGCCGGGCGCGTGTATTGCGGATATTCCAGCAAATCCCCTTCAAACGACTCTTGCTGATGCGATGCTTCAGCAATCACCCCATCGACCAATCGAACGACGGCATCGGTAACGACCATCGCAGCCACCTCACCGCCGGTCAACACGAAGTCACCGATCGAAAGGCAAATATCCACCGAATCCATGATACGTTCATCAATACCTTCGTAATGACCGCAAAGCAATATGATATGCTCCAACATCACAAATTCCTTTGCTTTGGGCTGAGAAAACACCTCACCGACCGGCGTCAGATAAATCACTTTACTTTGAGGTGTTTTAACGCTGTTAAGAGCATCGATGACCGGTTGTGCCATCATGACCAGTCCCTGTCCGCCGCCAAACGGATAATCATCCACTCGGCGATGCTTGTCCATGGTAAAAGATCGTATATCGACTGTATCGATTTCAACCAAACCCTTTAAAACCGCTTTTTTAATGATTGAGGTCGAAATAAAACCTTCAAACATTTCAGGAAATATCGTGGCAATGGTGATTCTCATAACATCCCCTCGATTAAACGCACGGTAATTTTCTTCTCATCCATATCCTCATCGATGATAAAAGCATCCACATACGGTACAAGTAAGTCCTTGCCTTCCCTTGAAACGCGAATGATGGCATGGGCCGGTGAATCAATGACTTCACTGATCATTCCCAACAAAACGTCATTTTCATCTACGACCTTACAATCGATCAAATCAAAGAAGTAAACCTCATCTTCATCGTGTTCAATTCTCTCTTCATCGATTGACAATTCACAGTTTCGATAAACTTCAATATCATCGATCGAAGGTTTACCTTCAAAGGAAACCAAAGCAAATCCCTGGTGCATCCGAAAAGAAGCGATCACAACATCGATATCACCCTTTAATGTCGTTAAAAACAATGGTGTTCCTATGGCAAAACGCAGCTCGGGAAAATCCGTGAAGAGTTTAACTTTTACTTCTCCCTTTAATCCAAAGGGACGGACGATTTGGCCAATTTTTATTTTCTTCATAAAACCTCCAAAAAAAGGATGCCAGGCATCCTAATACGACTCAAACTTGATCGCGATTTTCTTATCTTCGATACGCGAAGGAATCGACATCATATGACGGACAGCCGTAGCCATTGAACCTTGTCTGCCAATAAGGCGGGCAATGTCTTCAGACTTGGCATATACCATCAACACGATTTCCGACTCGTCAAGACTTGACAATGTCTTAACGGATAAACTAGCAAGATCCTCGACCATCGGACTGACAAGATCATATAAGACTTGTTCCAATGAGTTCATGCTTACTTACCGTTCTTTTCTTCGTGAAAACGCTTCATAACGCCGACACCGGACAATAATGCGCGTACAGTATCCGACGGTTGAGCACCGTTATTTAACCATTTCAAAGCAAGTTCGGCATCGATTTTAACATCAGCCGGAACTGTTGTCGGGTTATAATAACCGATCGCTTCGATAAAACGTCCATCACGCGGTGAACGTGCATCCGCAGCAACGATACGGTAAAACGGACTCTTTTTAGCACCCATTCTTTTTAAACGTAATTTTACAGCCATAGTTGTTCCTCCTTTAATTCCCTTACAATCATACCACAAAAACATGGTGTGTCAAGGTATTTTACTTAACAGATAAAAAAACAGTTTCTATCGTTTCTTCTTTTTCTTATTTGGATTGGGACGGGTATTGGAACCGGGCTTTGCTGCCATCTGAGCAAGAGGATTGTTGCCTCCCGACATCCGCATCATCATCTTCATTTGTTCTTTGGTTTTTTCAAACTGAGTCAACAGCTTATTAACCTCAGCAACACTGGTTCCTGAACCATTGGCAATCCGTACTTTGCGTGAAGCACGCAACAAATCGGGTTGCTGCCGTTCTTCAACCGTCATGCTTTGAATGATGGCTTTGGAACGTTTCATCTGTTTGCTGGCATCATCATCATTAATCTGAGCTGCCAGCTGGCCAACCCCCGGCATCATTTTAAGCAAACCGGAAATCGACCCAAGCTTCGCCACCTGGTTCAACTGATCCATCATATCTTCCAGCGTAAAAGTCCCCTGCATCAATCGCTGAGCACCTTTCATGCTGGCTTCCAAATCCATCTTCTCCTCCGCTTTTTCAACCAGAGAAAGAACATCTCCCATACCTAAAATCCGCGAGGCCATCCGCTCGGGATAGAACAGCTCAAACTCATCCGTTTTCTCACCGGTACCCACAAACTTCACCGGTACAGACGTCACTTTTCGTACAGACAGCACACCGCCCCCACGGGCATCCCCATCGAACTTAGTAACGATCAAACCCGAAAGCTTCAGCGCTTTGTTAAAAGAATCAGCAACGGATACGATATCCTGACCGGTCATCGCATCAACCGTAAGCAATACTTCCTGTGGGCGTAATACACTATACGCCTGTTTCAGTTCATCCATCAGACTGTCATCAATGTGAAGCCGGCCGGCGGTATCCACGATGACCGTATCGAAATTATGATTAATGGCGTAGGCCATTGATTCTTTGACAGTGTTTACGACCCCCGCTTGAATACCTAAAGAAAAAACTTCGACTCCTACTGAATTACCAAGGATTTTTAACTGCTCGATGGCTGCCGGACGAGCCAAGTCAGCGGCAACAAGCAATACTTTTCTATTCTCTTTTTTGCTTAACCAAAGTGCTAGTTTAGCAGCTGAAGTGGTTTTGCCGGTACCCTGCAAGCCGACCATCATAATATAGGAAGGCTTGTGGGTTAAATTCAACCCGGCTTCTTTTTCACCCAACAATAAAACAAGTTCATCGTGAACGACTTTGACCACCATCTGCGAAGGATTGACCCGGGTATACACATCCATCCCGATGGCCTTCTCTTTGACATCTGCCAAAAACTGCTGAATGACCGTAAGATTGACATCCGCTTCTAAAAGTGCGAGCCGCACTTCCCGAAGCATTTCATCCATATTTCTCTCTGTCAGTTTTGACTGACCGGAAATTTTCTTGACGGCTTGCGCCAAGCGATTGCTTAATTGATCAAAAGCCATACATTACCTCGAAACTTTCTTAAGTTCTACTTTCCATTGCGGTCCTGTACCGATATTGTACGCCCGCGCAAAATTTCCCTGATTGATAGCTAACGCCATGTGATACATGGAATTGGTATACAATAATACTTCACCGACATTGACCTGGGCAAAAGTCGGTCCGTAACATACATGATTTTGATAAACCCGGATATGGCCGTTGGTAATGGATACCTCTACCATTTCCCCAAACTCAACATCAAGCTTGGTAAACAGCTCTCGGGAGATATTGGTCCAGCAACTGCCAAAGCGCACATCAAGGATATCTACGCAGCCGACAATCCGATTTTCAAACAGCTGAGCAACCGCCAAATCGACTTCTACAACCCGTTCGACAGATAATAACTGACCGACATCTTCAAAGGATATCAAATCAGCCGCCAGTTTTGCTCCGGTAAAAGCATACACATCACGGCCATGAAAGGTATAGGAATGTTCGGTGTTTTTGCGGCGGTGAACTGCTTCTTCGATCTCACGCACTTCCTCGATTCCGATCAAACGTTTGACATGGGTCAGCGTTCCGTTATCCGGCGTGACGACATAATGTCCGCTGCTGGTTTTGGCAACAACGCTTTTACGATTGGAACCTACTCCGGGATCTACCACAGACACAAAAACCGTTCCCTGCGGCCAATACTGTAAGGTCTGAATCAAACGATAGGAAGCCGCAAAAATATCATACGGCGGGATTTCGTGAGTCAGGTCATAGACTTTCAATGTTGGCGACACATCAAGAGCAACGCCATACATAGCTGCTACAGCACCATCCACCAGTCCGAAATCACTTTGAAGTACGAGGTGTTTATTCATAAGTCCTCCTAAAACAGAGCATCCTCTGCCCGTTTCTCATTATATTTTACAAAAATCGTCTCCGACTTTTCAATACATTCAATCACATATGGCAAATAATCGAAAGCTTTCTCATAAAATTCCGCTTTATATATAGCCGGGCGGGTCACGGGATTAATCGGTGTAAAAACCGTACAGCAATCTTCAAACGGACGGATCGATATATCGAATGTCCCGATTTTCTCAGCAACAGAAATGATGTCATTTTTATCAAACATGACCAATGGACGTAAAATAGGCAGTACAGCTACATCGGAAATGACTTGAATGCTGTCAAGGGTCTGAGAGGCTACCTGCCCGACACACTCCCCGGTAATCAACGCCTTGCATTTGCGCTTTTTTGCCAAACCATCCGCAATCCGTATCATCATCCTTCGCATGATCGTAATGCGATAGCTTTCAGGAATGTAATGGTTGATCTGAAGCTGCAAATCCGTAAAGTTGATGACATGTACACGGATTTCGCTTTGTCCGGCAGTGAGTTTTCGGGCCAGATCAAGAACTTTGTTTAAAGCAGCGATCGACGTATAGGGAGGCGATTGAAAATGAACACATTCCAATTCAATTCCCCTTTTATTACTGAAATAAGCGGCTACCGGAGAGTCGATACCCCCGGACAGCAGTAACATAGCCTTTCCTTGAATCCCGACCGGAAATCCATGAGCACCTTGAACCGTATTGACTGTGATATATACCTCAGCAGGTCTTACTTCGACCAATACCTTAATTTTCGGATTATGAACATCCACCAAATGCGCAGTATTGTCAAGAATCGCCATTCCCAAAGCACGGTTAATCTGATCGGTAACCAGTGGAAATGTCTTATCTGCTCTTCTTGTCACTACTTTAAACGTCGTCGGAGTTTCACGCTTCATCAAAGCGACCGCAACTTCCGTCATCTTTTCGATATCTTGTTCAACTTTGACAGCCAAGGAAATGGTACTGATTCCAAAGATCTGTTGAAGTCTGGCTAATACTGTCTTATCATCCGCACCATTTAAATACACATATATCCGGTCGAAAGAACCGACTACTTTGACACCATCAAATCCACGCATGGCCTCGTTGATATTTTTCCTCAAAAGTCGAACGAAATCTTTCTTATTCTTACCTTTTGTAGACAGTTCCGCAAAACGAATGACACATATATCAGCTTTAATATCCATTTTTAATGATCTCCTTCAATACTTCTACAAACCGCTGTGCCTGGGTGAGCGTTGATGAACCACCAAAACTCAGACGAATGACACCATTGGCCGAATGTTCTTTTAAACCAATAGCCAAATGTACATGGGAATACGCCGAAAGTGACGTGCATGTACTGTGAGCAGAGACATATATTTTGCGGGCACTTAACGCATTGGTCATGATTTCCGATGGGATGGATGGGTATGTAAACGTTAAGATGTATATCGAGCCATCACTGGGTGAAAGAACGTCAAGCTGTGGTATTAATGAAAGTTCATTTCGTATATAATCATAAACTTCTTTAACCCGCAAATAATTGGATTCCATGTTTTCCAAGGATAAGCGCAAAACCTTAGCGAATGTGACATTTGCCAGCAAGTTGCTTGTTCCGGCTCTTAGTGACTGTTCCTGCTGTCCTCCGCTGATCAGCGGTAGCAGGTCGATTTGCGGATTTTTGATAAGCAAGCCGACACCTTTCAATCCGCCGATTTTATGTGCTGAAAAGGTTGCCAAATCAATCCGATGAAGGTCAATTCGATATTTCCCCAGCATTTGTACAAAATCGACATGCAATGCGGCAGTACTGTGACTTTTGACTATTTTTGTGATTTGTCCGATATCCTGAATGGTTCCGATTTCATTATTGACAGCCATCACCGAAACAAGAATCGTATCTTTTCTTAACAGCATTTTTAATTGATCAAGCGACACTTTTCCAAAGGCATCCACATCGAGATAATCAACATCAAAACCGAACACTTCCTGTAATTGCCTGAAAGCATTCAGAACACTGCTATGTTCGATTTTGGTGGTAATGCAGTGCTTACCTTTGTGCTGATTGGCAAAGGCATATCCCTTGATAGCCATGTTATTGGATTCAGAAGCAGAACCGGTAAAAAGAACTGTCTGCACAGACACATTGAGCATTGAGGCGATTTTCTCGCGGCTGATACGCATTAATTCACCCGCCTGATAGCCCAATGCATGCAGTGAATCCGGATTAGCATAAAACTGAGGCAACAAAGTATGCGTTGCCTCGATTACTTCATGATGTACGGGTGCAGTAGATGCGTAATCAAAATAAATTTCAGGTATGCTTTGCACTTCGGGCATTCTCCTTAATTAAATCCTCAAACTGATTGGGATGTATTTTCTCGATGGCTGACAAAGCAATGGTCAGCGCTTGGGTATACTCACCGTTTCTAAACGATAATTCGGCACGGGTAAGTTCCGAATCCACAGACGGAAAACTTGAACGGTATTTATTGCCAAAGACAATGGCATGCTCCACCATATCGACCATACCGACAATGTTATTGACATTGTTATACAGTTTATAAATATAGTCGATTCCTTCACTGACCGTCAGATTCAAGGACTTTATGTCTAAAGGATTGACAGCCAATAACTCCTCTATGGAATCGATGTACTGATGACAGCGAACGACATCTCCCTGGTAATTTTCGGATATCTGAGGTAACCGGTGACGATGAATTTTTACTTCAATTTCATTCATGATCAGATGAAGTTTCAAAAGCTGTTTTTTCGCACGTTCCTCATCAGAAGAAGCTCTTGACACCTGATCTTTGATCAACTGAGTGTCCTTCGCCTGATTTGCCATATCCTGCTGGCATTCTTTATAGGAAATAAGCAGTGTCGAGGCTGGAATCGATTTTTCTCGGTTCAACCGCTCCAATTTTCGATAAGTCTCCATACTGGCCATCATATCTTTTTCGATTTTCGGAAGCGAAGTGCTTAACTGATTGAATCCAAACCGGATTGCAACCATTTCGACACTCTTCCTCACTTCGGTAAACAGATTTGCATTTTCTACAGAAGCATCAGATAACGATTTATTGATCAAAGCGATTTCATCAAACGCCTTATCCTCACGCTCCATTGCAACCAACAATTGTTGAAGCCGCTTCTGATTATCTTCGCAATGCTCTTTCGCACGATCAGTCAGACCTTGTCGCAGTGCAGACAAGTCTTCTTTCAAAGTCGCAGAAATAAGATCAAGATTTTTGCTCACTTCCAAATGATTCAAAAATACGCCTTTCTGCTTGATCCGGCTGTAATTAAAAGCGACATCATCCAAAAGACGAGGCAGAAGTCCCTTTGCCATACTTATCAAATCCGGCAATGTCTCAATTTGATTTTTTAAAACAGCCAAAGCTTCATTGATCTCAGCTGATTTAACCTCAGCTTTTTCGAATTCTGAAGCAAACATCCACTCTTCAAAAGCCGTAAACATTTTTTCAATTTCTAAGACTTCGTGTTCAATGGTTTCCATGCTGAAATTCAAAACAGCCGCTTTGGCAGCAATCTGACTTTTAACTTCGCGAAACTCATCTTTCAATCGGGTTATTTCATAGCGCTGCTGATTCTCCCGTTCTAATATTGAGTTTAACCGGGCATCGAGTTCTTCGACCCGCTTTTGCTCCTGGTCGATCAAACCGCTCAAATCAGCCAGATTATCCTTGGCTGTTTTTAGTTTACCAATCAGCAGTTCATCTTCGGTATCCGCCAGCATGACTGCCAGAGATTTAAAATTCTCATATATTTTATTAAAATCATCCTTACACGCCTGAGTAAGTTCGCTGATTTCATGATTGACCCGTGCCAGCGCGATCGCTTTGTTCAGTTTAAACTGTAAAGGTACGCTCTTAATCGAATTATAGCGGATCTCTAATTCTTTGAGTTTCTTTAAATAACCACTCAGACGAAGACGCCGAAAGACCAAAACGGAGATCAGCAACAGCAATGCTCCGGATAGTCCGATCAATACTTCTCTTCGCGAAAGCAGAGCTAAAATGTCATCAAGATTCATAAACTCACCTCATTGTTCATATTGTAACATAAAATCGATTCGGTTGAGGCAAAAATTGACAGAACTCAACGTTTTTGGTATAGTATTAAAGCGTCAAATGATGGCAGCTCGCAAAGTCTTGAATCTGGCGTTTGTCACATCCAAAGGATGGAGTAAAGTAACTTGCTGCAATAAGCGAAA
>JANJWY010000103.1 GCA_024709285.1 Erysipelotrichaceae bacterium | reverse complement strand
TTGGTTGAGACAGCCTTTGCTTACGGTCATGCCGGACTTGCGATTACCGATCATATGGTTGCCCAGTCGTTTCCCAAAGCTCAATACACGGTTAATCGGTTAAAGAAACAGTATCCCGATCAGCCCTTTAAGATGGTATATGGGGTTGAAATGAACATGGTAGACCCTGTTCTGAAAATCGTTTATCAGCCAAAAAATCAGGTTCTTGAAGAGATGACGATAGTAGCTTTTGACCTTGAAACTACCGGTTTGTCTTCACGATATGATGAAATCATCGAGTTCGGTGCTGTCAAAATCCGTTATGGAGAGGTTATCGACCGTTTGCAGTTTTTTGTCAAACCTTCGGTTGAAATACCTGCCTTTATCAGTGAGAAAACAAATATCCGTCAGGAACATGTTGAAAATGCAAAGTCGATCAAAGAACTGATGCCTTTGATACTGAATTTCTTTGAAGACAATGTGTTGGTCGCACACAATGCCGGTTTCGATGTCCGATTTATCAATGAGAATCTGAAACGGCTCAATAAAGAACCTTTGACAAACACCGTCATTGACACACTTGACTGTGCCCGCGCTCTGATTAAGGATCGAAAGGCATTTAAATTGGGTAAGGTCGCACGGTACTATGCGATTCCATATGACGAAGAGGTCGCGCACAGAGCGGATTATGATGCCGAGATTGCCGGTATGGTCGTGGTCAATCTTTTAAAAGATGCCAGGGACAGAAACTGCCGGACCGTTGAGGATTTGCAAAATGTGCAGGACTCTGATGTTTTTAAGAGTGTAATGAAGAACCATGTCAATGTCATTGCCAAAAATCAAATCGGACTGAAAAAGCTTTTTGAACTTGTAACATTGTCGCATACGGATTATTTGGCTTTCTTTGGTAAAGCAAACAGTAAAAAAGATGAAGATGAATTTATGGCCGAACCTCGGATCATACGTGACGAAATTATCAGAAGACGGGATGATTTGCTGATTGGTTCAAGCTGTTACAACGGAGAGATTTTTGAGATTGCCGCAAATCAAAGTCACGAAGAACTGATAAGAGCGTTGAAGTTCTACGACTATATTGAAATTCAGCCACCGGGGAATTATCAGCCACTGATCGATCAGCACTCGATTTCTTCAAAAGCAAGACTGATACAGATATTAAAGGATATTATTGAAACAGCAATGAAACTCAATATTCCGGTTTTGGCAACTGGCGATGTTCATTATGCCAGAGTTGACCAAAAGCAGTTCAGGGAGATTTATATTCAGGCGCAGGGTATCGGCGGTGTACGTCATCCGCTGTATATTTACAATGCGCAGCGGCGAAGCGTATCCACCTCACCGGATCAGCATCTGCGGACGACCGATGAAATGATGGATGCTTTTAACTTTTTGGATTATGAACTCGCACACCAAATCGTAATTGACAATACTCAGGGGATGCTTGCGAAAGTAGAAGAAGTATTCCCAATTCAAAAAGGACTGTATACACCGACGATTGAAGGTGCGGATGCTAAATTGAGCGAGGTGTGTTATAAAAATGCTTATAAATTATATGGGGAAAATCTGCCGAAACCGGTGGAATCCCGATTGGCCAAAGAACTGACAGCTATAATCTCCAATGGGTTTGGAGTGATCTATTACATTGCACATCTGTTGGTAAAAAAATCCCTTGAAGATGGATATTTGGTTGGTTCTCGCGGATCGGTAGGGTCTTCACTGGTTGCTACGATGGCTCAAATTACAGAGGTCAATCCGTTGCCGCCCCACTACAGCTGTCCGCAGTGCAGTTACAGTGAGTTCTTTTTTGACGGTAAGGTCAGCAGCGGATATGATCTGCCGGATAAATTTTGTCCTCATTGTTCGACACTGATGCAGGGTGATGGTCAGGATATTCCGTTTGAAACTTTCTTGGGGTTTGAAGGAGACAAAGTACCGGATATTGATTTGAACTTTTCAGGTGATTATCAGGAAAAAGCACATACGTATACCAAAGTGCTTTTTGGTGAAGACAATGTTTTTCGGGCAGGTACGATTGGAACCGTTGCACAAAAAACAGCTTTTGGCTATGTCAGCGGCTATTGTGAAGAAAAAGGTATCGACACTAACATGCGTCAGGCACAGCGCTTCCGTTTAGCGACGGGGTGTGAAGGTGTAAAGCGGACGACCGGCCAGCATCCGGGCGGGATCATCGTAATTCCGCGTGAGGTCGATGTTCATCAGTTTACGCCAGTTCAGTTTCCGGCCAATAATCCGACGTCTGAGTGGAAAACTACGCATTTTGACTATAATGATTTGCATGATAATCTATTAAAACTCGATATACTCGGTCATGTTGATCCTACGGCCATCAAACTGTTGGAGAAGGTGACAGGTATCGATCCGAAGACCATACCTATGAACGATCCAAAAGTCATTTCTGTATTTTCTGATTTATCAACGCTCAATATTGACAGCCGCAATTATTCTGAGTCCAATGGCGCTGTCGGGTTACCTGAGTTTGGTACATCTTTTGTTCGTGAAATTTTGAAAATCACTCGTCCCCAGACTTTTTCTGACTTAGTGAGAATTTCGGGATTATCTCATGGGACCGATGTCTGGTTGAACAATGCCAAAGATTTGATACTCAACGGTTATCATTTGTCGGATGTCATTGGCTGTCGGGATGATATCATGGTTTATCTGATTCATAAAGGATTAAAACCGAAACAGGCTTTTGATATCATGGAGTCTGTGCGTAAGGGTAAAGGGCTTAAACCTGAGTGGGAAGAACTGATGCGTCACCATGGCATCGATCAATGGTATATAGATTCATGTAAACGTATAAAATACATGTTTCCGAAAGCTCACGCCGTTGCTTATGTCATCATGGCTGTACGCGTTGCCTGGTTTAAGGTGTATCATCCGTTAGCATACTATGTGTCTTATTTTACGTTGCGATGTAATGCATATGATATTGATGTAATGCGTAAAGGAAGTCAGGCGATCTTAGCGCGGATGACGGATATTGATAAACGCATGCGGGACAACAGTACAAAATTTCAGGTCACAAACAAAGAGAAGGATTTATACAGTACGTTGGAAGTCGCTTTGGAAATGACACTTCGCGGCTATCGTTTTGATAATATCGATTTGAAACTTTCACAGGCCGATGAATTTATGATTCATCCGAAGGATTCCAGGATTCTTGTTCCTCCTTTTAAAGTTCTGGATGGATTGGGTGAAAACGTTGCCCGCTCAATCGTTGAAGCAAGAGAAAAGTGTTTCTTCCTTTCTAAAGAAGACTTACAAATCAGAACGCAAATCAACGGTACTCAAATCAGAAAAATGGAGATCATGGGTGTTTTGGATGATCTTCAGGATGAAAATCAGTTATCACTGTTCTAGTGTACTATTTCTTGCAATTCATGTTTCATTGTAGTAAAATATACATGCGAAGTAAACTAGGAGTGGCTAAGACCACTCCTTCGTGTTTGTTTAAGGAGGAATTATGTCTTCAATAACTGCCATCAAATCCTTGATTGATCCTATTTTAGAAAAACATAATGTTCTGTGTTATGAGTGTAAATGGGTCAATGAGGGGAAAATGCGAATCTTGCAAGTAGCCATCATGCGAAATGACGGATCGATGGATTTAGACACGTGTCAATCGGTGTCAAATGATGTTTCTGACGTATTGGATCAAAATGATGCAATATCCTTTGAATACTACTTGGAAGTTTGTTCAGCCGGAGCAGAGAGAGAACTGCGCAGCGATGCTGAAATTTCAGCTGTCATCGGTGCTTATGTTTTTGTCCGTTTTAACAAACCTGTAGAAAAGAAAATGGAAATTACAGGCGATTTGCTGAGTTTTGAAGAAGGTGTCCTTACCATCGCTTATCGCGATAAACAGAAAAAATTAGAAATTACAGTAGAAAAAAGCAACATATCGCTTATTCGCTTAGCGGTTGCTTTGTAATGAAGGAGTACAGATGAACGTAAAAGAGTTATTGATTGCTGTTAAGGCAATCGAAAGCGAACGCAACATTTCCAAAGAGATCATTTTGTCAGCGCTTCAAGATGCATTAGCCAAAGCTTACCGAAAACATATTGAAATTCCGGATGCTTTGGTGCGTGTTGATATCGATGAAAAAACAGGTGATGTCAATGTTTACCAACAGTATACCGTGGTTGAAACCGTGGAAGATGATGAATTAGAAGTATCACTGGAAATGGCTAACCGTCGAAATGCTGACCTTGCAGTCGGTGATTTGTATGAAGAAAAAGTTAGTATTGATGACTTGGGCAGAGCTGCTGCATTGTTGGCTAAAAATGTCATGAAGCAGAAGATCCGTGAAGCTGAGAAATTCTCGATTTATCAGGAATATATTGATAAGCTTGATGAGATGGTCATTGGTCAGATCGAATCTGTTGAGGAAAAATTCATCGTTGTCAATCTTGGAAAAACATTGGCCATGATGCCGAAAGCAGCGCAGATGCCGAATGAACGATATGTTGAAGGGCAGAAGATGCGTGTTGTCATCACAGAAGTCAATCGTGAAACCAAAGGAGCTCAGGTGTTGGTATCTCGTGCAGATGCAAAACTTGTCAAACGTTTATTTGAACGTGAAGTTCCGGAGATTTATCAAGGTATCGTCGAAATCAAAGCGATTGCCCGTGAACCGGGTGAACGTACAAAAATAGCTGTGTCTTCAAAGCGGAGTGATGTTGATCCGATCGGGGCCTGTATCGGTCCGCGCGGCCAAAGAGTTCAGGTGGTCATCGAAGAGTTAAAAGGCGAAAAAATCGATATCTTTGAGTGGAGTGAAAATGTTCCGGAGCTTATAAAAAATGCATTGTCACCGGCACAGATTCTTGCGGTTTTCCCGACAGAGGAAAAGCGCGGTCTGATGGTGGTTGTTGATGATAATCAACTGTCGCTGGCGATCGGTAAAAAGGGGAAAAATGCCCGTTTGGCTGTTCGCTTGACCGGTTTAAAAATCGATATCAAATCGCGGACAGATGTTGAAGAGAAAAATGTTGATTGGCAAGGCCGTTTCAATGATTATCTTGAAGAACTGAAGGTTAAAGAAGCTGAAAAACGTCAAAAAGCACTGGATGAAGCTGCGGCTGCTGAGAATGCCCGATTGGCGGATATCGCTGCGAAACAAGCCGAACAGGAAGCCATCCGTTTTGCTCAAAATGAAGCTGCACGGTTTGCCCGTGAAGCTGAGGAATTTGCTGCAAGGGAAGCTGCTGCCAAGGTCGTTGAAATTGTTGAGGTAAAACCTGTGGTAACAGAGGTTGTAGCCGAGGCTGTTAAGACCGTTGAACCTGTCATTGAAAAACCTGTCGAGAGAGCGGTCGAGAAACCGGTTGAGAAACCAGTCGAGAAGAAGGAACCGGAAAAGCGTGTCAAACGCGAAATCAAGGAACGCAAGGAGTATGTATCGCGTTTTGAAAAGCTGGCTTCTGCTCCGAAAACTGTTGAGAAGAAGAAAGATGATTATCGAAAGAAGAAAAAAGAAGAGACTGAAGCTCGGATCAATGTTGCTGAGATACTGAAAACAAAAGATTATGACATCAAACCGACATATTCAGAAGAGGAATTGGATGAAATCCGTCGTTTGGAAGAGGAAGAAGCCAAGAAGACTTGGATTGAAGATGAAATCGATTTTGATGAATTTGATGATTACTACGATACGGAGTAATGACTGGAGGTTGCTTATATGAAAAAAATACCTATGCGCAAATGTGTAGCTACTTTAGAACAACTGCCAAAGAAGGAGTTGTTGCGTATCGTTAAGACCCCGGAAGGTAATGTTGTCATTGATTTGACGGGCAGAGCCAACGGGCGAGGTGCATATTTGAAAAAAAGCCGTGACGCCGTTGAAGCAGCTGTTAAAAAGGGAGCGTTGCAGCGTGCATTGGAGTGCCCGATTCCAAGTGAGTTGTTTGACAAACTTCGGGAGATGTTTCCTCAGTGAGTACTGTCGAAGGTTATTTGGGAATTGCAGCCCGTGCCAGAAAAACGGTTTCCGGTGCCATGCTGATGGAAGCAGTAAGAA
This sequence comes from Erysipelotrichaceae bacterium, assembly GCA_024709285.1. Lineage (GTDB taxonomy): Bacteria > Bacillota_I > Bacilli_A > Erysipelotrichales > Erysipelotrichaceae > UBA2227. The sequence continues at coordinate 4,255 of JANJWY010000103.1, read as the reverse complement.
AAAAACGTGTATCATTGGTTTTGGTAGCATCTGATGCTTCAGATCGCACCAAAAAACAGTTTCAGGATAAGTGCACGTCATATCAGATACCATGTCTGATTTGGGGATCCATAAATGAAATTTCGATGGCTACGGGCATGCATATGCGAGTAGCCGTCGGTATACTTGATCGCGGATTAGCCAAAAACATCCTGGAATGCTTGAAATGAGGTGAAAGTATGGGAAAAAAACCCACACAACAGAGAAGAAAGCCGCAGGCTCAACAGCAACGCGGAAGATCAGGTTATCCACAGCCTGCGACCCGCAGTAAAGCGGAACAAGTCAGTAAGATTACCTATACGGAAGGTCTTACAGTAGGTGAGTTGGCTGAATTACTGAAAAAGAATGCCAGTGAAATCATTAAGCTGTTATTTATGTTAGGCAAATTGGTTACCATAAACACATCGATGGATGAGGAACTCATTCAATTGGTATGTATGGAATATAATGTCGAAGCTAAAAAAGAAGAGATTTTAGATGAAACAAGTCTGGAAGATACAACGGTTGACAATCCGGAAGATTTGGAACCGCGTCCTCCGATCGTTACCATTATGGGACACGTCGATCACGGTAAAACCACGCTTTTGGATACTATACGTAAAACAAAAGTCGTTGCCGGTGAATTTGGCGGGATTACTCAGCATATCGGTGCTTATCAGGTTACGGTCAACGGTAAGAAGGTTTCATTCCTTGATACTCCGTGTCATGAAGCGTTTACAGCTATGCGTGCTCGCGGAGCGAAAGTTACGGATGTCGCTATTATTGTCGTTGCTGCGGATGATGGGGTCATGCCTCAGACTCGTGAAGCAGTCGATCATGCCAAAGCAGCCAATGTACCGATCATTGTAGCGGTCAATAAAATGGATAAACCTTATATAAATCCGGATAAAATCATGAGTTCGATGGCAGATTTGGGACTTATGCCGGAAGAATGGGGTGGAGATACGATTTTCTGTAGGATTTCTGCATTAACAGGAATGGGTGTTCAAGAGTTGCTTGAGACGATCTTGATTGTTTCTGAAGTATCTGAACTGAGTGCCAATCCTAAACGTCTTGCCTCCGGTACTGTCGTTGAGGCACGTCTGGATAAAGGACGTGGACCGGTTACAACTTTACTGGTTCAAAACGGGACACTCAAGACCGGGGATGCTGTCGTTGTCGGTGCATGTTTCGGACGTGTACGCAGAATGACGGATGATCGCGGAAAAGAGATCAAAGAAGCCAAACCATCAACTCCGGTCGAAATCATCGGTTTAAATGATGTTCCTGTCGCCGGTGACATATTCAAAGTATTTGAAAACGAACGTCATGCCCGAATGATTGCTGACAAGCGTTCTCAGACCAAAATAGAAGCTGAGCGTAAAGTGAGCAGTGCTTTGAGTCTGGATGATTTATCAAATCAGATCAAAGCAGGTCATGTTCAGGAAATTCCTGTCATAGTCAAGGCAGATGTGCAGGGAAGTGCCGAAGCCGTAAAAAGTTCTCTGGAAAAAATCGATGTGGATACGATTAAGGTCAATGTCATCCGTTCGACGGCTGGTGCGATCAGTGAGTCTGACATCATGCTTGCAAGTGCATCGAAAGCGATTATCATCGGATTTAACGTTCGCCCCGATGCCAATATTCGCAAAAAAGCACAGGAAGAAGGGGTAGACATTCGTCTGCACAACATTATTTACAAAGCGGTCGAGCAAATGGAAGCCGCAATGAAAGGTATGTTGGAGCCTGTGTTTGAAGAGGTCATTCTTGGTCAGGCCAGCGTTCGAGCAATTTTCAAAGTTTCCAAGGTCGGAACGATTGCCGGATGTATGGTTACGGATGGCAAACTGGTCCGTGACTGCGAAGTGCGTTTGATCCGTAACGGTATTGTTGCATATACCGGCCGTCTGGGATCGCTCAAACGTTTCCAAAATGACACAAAAGAAGTTGCTGCCGGATTTGAGTGCGGTATTACAATCAAGAATTTTAATGATATCAAAGAAGGCGACATTCTTGAAGCCTTTGGGGAAGTAGAAGTCGAAAGAGAATAGGAGGTTGTTTTATGACAATCAAACAAGAGCGTCTGGAACAGATTATCCGCAAAGAAGTTTCCGAAATCATCCAGTTTAAAATAAAGGATCCCAACATATCTTTTGTTACTGTGACTGATGTTGAAGTGACAAGAGATTATTCAATCGCAACGATCTATATTACATTTTTTAATCGCGAGATTGGTGATGATGTTCAGTTGCAAGCTCTAAACAGGGCAAAGGGTTTTATTCGCAGTGAGCTTGGTTCAAAGCTTACAGTACGTAAGGTACCTGAGATTTTGTTTAAGATTGATGATTCTTTGGATAAGGGAAATCGGATTGATCAGTTACTAAAAGATCTTTAAGAGGAGAAATCCTCTTTTTTTATAATAAGTTTAACAAATATACAAATAAGATATAATATTAAATATATAATAATTATACTTATAAAGATTGACATCATTAGGTATATAGTGCATAATGGTAGTAAGGAGAACAATATATGAAAATACTCAAAGAGGGTATAGTTTCAAACTCTGACATGATCAAGAATTACAAATCATGTCGTGAGAAAGCTGAAAGCACTGGAAGATTATTTATTTTCAAGAATAACCAACTTGATGCAGTTTTGTTCTCTCTCAGTGAGTTTGAAAAGCTTACACCAATACTGGAATACTTTGAAAGTTTAAGTCAAGAAGACAAAGTGACTGCGTTAGCACTATTGCAAAGTTTAACTCTTCCGAATAAAATCAAAACCCTTGATTTTAGTGAATGAAGGGACAGAAACTGCTTGTAGTAGATCAACAATCTATTGAAGAGGTGAGATTTATGGTTAACGGGTCTCACTTTTTTTGTACCAAAAATTACCGAAAACCGCGATAGCTTTATGCTAGAAAGAAGGATTACTATGAAATCATCAGTAAAAACCGCATTTAGATTGGGAGTACTTGCCACCATCACCATAGCCGGAACCGCATACTACTACTTAAAGAAGAATAATGAGTCTGTTGAAAATTTAATGGATAAAGGCTTGGATTCACTGGAATATGCCGCTTATCAGGCTAATACAGCATTTAAAAATGCTCAAAATGATGCTCAAAACAAAGCGCGCAATGTATTTAAAAATGTAAAGTATCATGCCGAAAATATTGAAGATGATCTTGAAGACGGGCTTGATACGATCGACAACAGTATACGAAATGTTGCCAAAGATATAAAAAAGAATGTCGAAAAGGCAATATAACAATTTCAGTTTAATCTCTAATACATATGTTAAAAAAAGAAAGGAGGAAACATTTATGTTAGGAACAATCGCAATTATTTTAATCATTCTTTGGTTGTTGGGTGTCGTATCTGCAACAACTATGGGCGGATTCATTCATGTGTTGCTTGTCATCGCTGTCGTATTAATATTACTTAGATTAATCAGCGGCAGAAAAATCATCTAAATAATTGCATTATGCAATTAAGAAAGTAGGGAATTTTCATGAAAATTAAGTTCAGCAGAATCTACCAGATCGCAGTATCTATGTTTATACTGACATTCTTTATCTCAACTGCCATGGCACAGCAAGCGGCAGTATCGCAAGGTAAAACAAAAAATTTCGCAATTCTTGCAGGATCTGAAATAACAAACACTGGGAATACCGTTGTTTATGGTGATATCGGATTGTTTCCTGGGACATCGATTACCGGAGCAGCAGATATAGTTCTAGACGGAGTAATCTATCAAACGGACTCCGAAGCCAGTCTTGCAAAAGATGCGCTGGTAGAAGCTTATAATGATGTTGCAGGCAGAACTCCTGTAACTATAATTGAAACCGAATTAGGGGATCAGATATTGTTACCAGGTGTATACGCTTCAAACAGCGGTACCTTTGAAATCACGGGCAAGTTGACCTTAGATTCTCAAGGCGATCCTGAAGCCATATTTATCTTCCAGATGGCCTCAACGTTGATTACAGCTTCTGGAAGTGAAGTAATGTTGATCAATGCAGCAAACAGCTGTGAAGTTTATTGGAAAGTAGGCAGTTCAGCAACCTTGGGTGTTGACTCATCCTTTGCCGGACGAATATATGCTTCTGAATCTATCACACTGAATACCGGTGCTGAAGTAACCGGACAGGTCCTGGCAATGACTGGCGCAGTTACGTTGGATAACAATGTAGTGTCAAATCAGCTTTGTGTCACGACTACAAATGATGATG
>JANJWY010000101.1 GCA_024709285.1 Erysipelotrichaceae bacterium | reverse complement strand
TGATGTCTGTGTTTTCTTTGGCCGGGGTCGTAAGCATGTCGGTGACCGGAATCGTGCAGTTCTCTTATAAACAGCGTTATTTAGTTATGGCTCTCGGGTTTATTTTTGGCAATGTGCTCTTTATTGCCGGTTATCTGATGGTTGATTTTGTTTGGCTGGCTTTTATGTTTTTTCTCGCAAACTTTCTGAATACGATGGCGAATGCGGTGTTGAATTCAGTGCTTATATTGGCAATACCGGCGGATAAGCGTGGTATGATCATCGGTTTTGTAATGACGGCATCGACAGGCGGTGTAGCTATGTCATCATTGGCTTACGGTTTCTTCGCGGAGTATTTGCCGATGACGGTTTTGGCTATCATCGGGTTGTCTCTGGCATTATTGCCGATGTTATGGCTGACTTTGGATAAGCGGATGAAGGATTTATTTATCGAACCGGTGGTTCGTGAAACATGAATGGTGACATTCATGTTTTTTGTTGATGAAAAAACTTGTTCTATCGCTTACAATAGAGGCATAGTGAGGAGTGATGTTATGTCAAGAATGATGGAGACCAATGATGTCGTTTATGTGACGGGTCATAAGCATCCGGATTCGGATTCGATTTGTTCGGTTATCGGTTATGCAGCATTGAAGCAAAAACTGGGTGTCAATGCCATCGCATGCCGTTTGGGTGATATTAATTTAGAAACTGAGTATCTGTTGAAAAAGTTCGGTTTTGGTAAGCCGATGTATTTGGATGATGCACGCAGCCAGCTTCATGAAATTGAGATGGATGAAGCTGTTTCGATATCGCCGGAGACGACGATTTTAGAGGCGTATAATCTGTTGGAGCAACAGCAAAAACAAGCGCTGACGGTAGTGAATGAGAAAGGTCAGTTGTTGGGGATGATTACCAATTCCAATATATCGCGCGTAGCCATGGGAGATACGGCGAAAAGCATTGATTTGCTTAAGAAGACGCCAATTGAGTATATTGCAAAGACGATTAAAGGGAAACTGATATATACGCCGGAGCAATTGCGTATCAATGGAAAAGTATCCATCGTGGCAATAGCGGCGAATAAACTGGATAATTATGAACTGAATGATCGGATCGTTATCGTGGGTAATGATACGGCCGCGCAGATTGAAGCGATTGAAAAAGGTGCGGGGTGTCTGATCGTGGTTTGGGCCAATACCGTGGCCAGTGTCGTGGTTATGAAGGCGCGTGAAACCGGATGTGCGGTCATTATTTCTGGTCATGGGACGTTGAACACATCGCGCTATCTGTTCTATTCATCGCCAATCAAGGATATCATGACGGTCGATCCGATTTCGTTTAATAAATTGGAATATGTGGATAATGTGAGTAAGAAAATCGTTAAGTCACGTTTCCGTTCGTATCCGGTGGTGGATGATAAGAAGCGGGTGTTTGGATTGGTATCGCGTTATCACTTATTAAACAGTAAAAATAAGAGTCTGATTCTGTTGGATCACAACGAATCTTCGCAAAGCGTTGAGAATGTCGAAATGGCGGATATCGTGGAGATCATCGATCATCATCGTATCGGCGGCATTCAGACCAATAAGCCGATCATGTTCAGAAATCAACTGGTCGGTTCGACTTCGACGATCGTGGCGTTGATGTATGAGGAAAACGATATCGAACTCGATCCGAAGATGTCGGGGCTGTTGTTAGGTGCAGTCATATCGGATACATTGAATTTCAACTCACCGACAACGACGCCGGTCGATATTGCTTTGGCAAAACGATTGGCTGAAAAGGCAAATATCGATACGGAAGCCTTTGCGAAAGAGTTGTTCTCGATGGGTTCGAGTCTGAAAGATCGTGATTTGACTTCGATCATTGAACATGACTTGAAGGAATATTCGATTTCCAATATGAAGCTGATGCTCGGTCAGATGAACCTGTATTTCTTAGATGAGGTCAAAGATATCAAAGAGCAATTGCTTCTTACTATGGAGAATTATTGTGTTGAGAAGAAGCTCGATCTGCTCTTGATGATTTTTACAAGCATCGAGAAAAACGGTTCGGTCATGTATTATGCCGGTAAGCATAAGTGGATCGTCGAAGAGGCGTATCCGACATTGGTTAACGGCGAGGATATCTTGATAGAGCATGTCGTATCGCGTAAAAAACAAATTATTCCGCGGTTATCCGTGGTCATACAGGAGAAAGGGCAATAGCCCTTTTTTGTCATGAATTGTCATGTAAAAACCTAGAAGTTTGTGCAATATCGTGAAACATTATCAAATTTATTGATACAGATTGCTATTTAAATCCTAAATGATAGAATAGACTAGAATATAGTCGAGGTAAGCATTATGGAAGAAAAATTAATATTAGACAAGCCGATGGATGGAGTTCTGCACTTCCATATTGATTTAAACGGGCAGATTACAAAGTATTGTGACAACTTCAAAAATAAATTCTCAGAAGACAATCTCGAGGGTGAACTGTCCTTAGCAGACATCTTTATGGATAGTTTTTTTGATGAAATTAAAAAATACAATGACCTTGTTGTAAATACTAAGATATATTCATATAAAAGGCATTTTGTAGAAAATGAATCCTTTGATAAAGAAGAGTATCTCTTCCTTAGAATTCCAACCATTGAAAGTCAACAGGTCACCGGAATCGATGTTATGATTTATATGAATGAGAATTTGGCAATTGAGCATTTTGATCAGATTAATGAACATCACCTCTTTGATGATCCCAATGATCCGGAAAGTTTTATGTCAGTTACAGATTCTATTGGTTACTTCCAGTATGTTTCGGATAATGCTGCAAAACTGTTAGGTTACTCACGAATTGAGATGTTGGGAAGAGAACGAGCGTCATTTATGGAGCGTCATCACCGTCAGGATATGCTTCGTCAATTCGACTCATATTTTAATAATCGATTGCCGGTCCACGGTCTTCAAAACATTGTGAAAACAAAGGACGGAGAGCATTTGACGTTTTTATCCACGGCTAAACCTATTTTTAACCAATCGGGAACATTTACAGGGTATGTTGTATCCAATCATAACATAACTAAACTAGTACAAACCAATCTACACGAGAATACCAGTGTAGAAGAAATAAGCAGTACCATACAATCGGTTAAAATCAATTATGAACGGATGAATCATACATTGCGTGAGCTGACCGATGTTCAGCACATGGTTTCTAAGATATCAAAATCCTTTATGAAGACACAGATAAATCAGCTTTCTTTGACGATCGATCAAAGTTTAGGTTTGATTGGGAAGACAGTCAATGTCGATCGGGTGTATATTTTCATGCTTAATGAAGACTCTACTATGATGAGTAACACATATGAGTGGTGTAATGATGATATTGAGTCTGTCATCGATATGCTACAAAACTTGAGTACAGAAGTTTTTCCATGGTCGATAAATCATCTTTCCAAAGGTGAAATTATTAACATACACGATACTGAATTAATGAGTGAAGAGCAGAGTGCCGAGAAGGAATCATTTTTGCTTCAGGGAATTAAATCCATTTTGCTTGTTCCTTTGCAAAACGAAGGAAGACTTATCGGATTTTTAGGATTTGACTCAGTGAAAACCAAGAAAGACTGGGATTCTGAGGTAAGTATGATTCGT
>JANJWY010000083.1 GCA_024709285.1 Erysipelotrichaceae bacterium | reverse complement strand
TATCATCCGAATGCACATTTGACAATTTGGAGTCGAGTTTTGCATACGCGAAGAAAAGCGGATATGAGTATTTGGCTTGTGGAGTCGGCATGTATTGCAAGCGGGAGATGATGGTATTGAAACACTGCCCGGTTGCAAGTTCGTTAACCGATGGGAAACTACCGGGATGCAGTCTTTGCACCCAGAGTGAATATGCTTTGAAAGACCGAATGAATAAAGTATATCCGCTGCTAAAAGATGATTTGTGCAACATGCATTTGTTTGAACATCAGCCACTGAATCGATTGGATGAGATTGAAAATCATGTCCGACTTGGCGTTGTTATTTTCCGAATCACTTTCACAGATGAAACTTTGGAAGAAATCGTTCGAATCGTGAAGAAATGTGCCGTCTTAACAAAGAATTTACAACAAATAATAAATCTCTGATATAATGAAAACAAAAAGAAAAGGGGAAATGTATGAAGCTGACCAAAGCTGAGAAGAGTTGGATTTTGTATGACATTGCCAATTCTGCATTTATCTTAAGTGTTACCGCAACGATCCCGATTTATTTTAGAGCTCTGGCTGAAAATGCTGGTGTCGAAAGTAACATCGTTTCCGCCTGGTGGGGAACCGCCACCTCCGTCGCCGTTATTATTTTGGCGGTCATGGCACCGATTCTAGGAGCTATCGCTGATTATAAGGGAATGAAGAAAAAACTGTTTGTGGCATTTCTGGCCATGGGCATTTTAGGTGCATTCAGTTTGGCTGTAACCACGGACTGGATGGCTTTCTTGCTGTTATTCATCATCGCCCGCGTCGGATATTCCGCTTGTAACATCTTCTATGATTCCATGCTTGTCGATGTATCGACCGATGAACGCATGGATATGATTTCCTCACAAGGGTATGCCTGGGGCTATGTCGGAAGCACGATTCCATTTATCGTGGGTATCGCACTTATCTTCATCAAACCTTTTGGTATTTCGACCACTCAGGCAACGCAGATTTCATTTTTGATTACGGCTGTGTGGTGGGGATTATTGACGATCCCGATGCTTAAAAATGTCAAACAGACATATTTTCTGGAACCACAACAGAAAGTCGTCTCAAAAGCATTTGGCCGGGTATTCTTAACTCTGAAAAAAATCTTTAAAAACAAGAAGATTTTCTATTATATCGTCGGGTATTTCTGTTATATCGACGGTGTTTATACCATCATTTCCATGGCAACGACGTATGGCGGTGAAGTTGGTATCGGCACTACCGAGATGATCGGAGCTTTATTGCTCACTCAGTTCGTAGCTTTCCCGTTTGCAATTTTGGCCGGAGTACTGGCGAAGAAGCATGGGGCATTGAAACTGTTAAAGTTCTATATCTTGATGTATATCGGTATTTCGCTGTTTGGCTATCAGTTGGATCAGGCATGGGAGTTCTGGGTACTGGCCGTTGCGGTCGGGATTGCTCAGGGCGGTATCCAATCGCTGTCACGCTCGTTCTACGGTAAACTTGTACCAAAGAATGAGTCCAATGAATACTTTGGTTTCTTTGATATCTTCGGTAAATTCGCTGATTTCTTTGGTCCGATGATTCTTGCGGTCATGGCTGTTACGACCGGTTCATCGCGCAATGGAATCTTGGCATTGATCATACTGTTTGTCATCGGTTATTGGATGTTGGTCAAAGTAGAAAAATTAGATAAAGCTGAAAAAGCCGCTCAATAAAATAAGCAGCCGGAATTAATCCGGCTGCTTTTTGTTTTGTACATGACGCATATGCGTCTTTTTGTTTTTCCTTGAGATATGTCTCATTTTGCGCAACTGTTGAGCTGCTTCTCGAACTTCTTTGCGAGAGAGGATCATCGGCTGCGTATTGAGCCACAGTTTCAACTGCTTGTTGAGCTGTTTGCGATGGACGATGCGATTATCCTCATCCGTAGTCACTTGCAATGCACAGGCTTCATCCACCACGATCATGGAAAACTTAGGGATATGTCTGTACTGAGGCAGTGCCTTGTTGAGTGCATAGATATGCGTCTGGTTTTGACGGATGGGGCTGTATACGCTGCGCTTATGATGTTTAAACTGCAATGTCCACTGATCCTGACTGTGATGTCCGATCAGTGTTCCCGAGAAGTGTTTGGTTTCTATGACAACGATTCCAAACCGCGTGACCATCACTGAATCGATTTCCGTGGGCACAGGATTATGATCAACACAATACACATGCGATACGACTTTTTTGTATCCCGGAAAACTCAATGCCCGGATATGTGTGAGCCACTCACCGAAGCGTCCGTTACGAGATAATTTGTAAAGAAAATCTTTTGGTGACATATTAAAGGGCTTTGTCGTCAACACCTTCCAACCATTGATCAATCGTCGTTATAACAGAACTTACACAGCCTTCCTCAAACGGAGATTTCAGGTTGGCTGCTTTGACTAAGCCGGTAAAGGACAGCGTACCGCCCAGGGTACAAAGATGATGATAATCTTTCCAAGCGGTTTCATCGTTGTCTTGAATGCGTTTAAAGAATTGAAGCGCACAGATTTGAGCGAGGGTATAGTCGATGTAGTAAAACGGCATCTGGAAAATATGGGCTTGTTGAAACCAGTAAGTTCCTTTTTCAAGGAATGCACTTTCCGAATAATCGATATGCGGTAAATATTGTTTCTGCAATTTACGCCAAGCGGCTTTCCGTTGATAAGGTGTCATGGATGGGTTTGCATAAACTTCATGCTGGAAATGATCGACCAGCACTCCGTAAGGAATGAACTTTATCGCACCACCCAAATGTGAGTAACGATATTTTTGCGCCTGATCACCAAAGAAGCTTTCCATCCACGGCCAAGTGAAAAATTCCATCGACATGGAGTGAATCTCAGCACTTTCCATTGTCGGCCACATACACTCCGGTACTTCAATATGACGGGAAGAGAACACTTGGAAAGCATGGCCGGCTTCATGTGTCAAAACATCGATATCGCCGGAAGTACCGTTGAAATTCGAGAAAATAAAGGGCGACTGATAATCAGCGATGTACGTACAGTAACCACCGCCGGCCTTACCCGGTTTGCTTACAAGATCGACTAATTCGCGATCAAGCATAAAATCGATGAAATCAGCGGTCTCTTTGGAAAGCTCGTGATACATCTTGCGACCGTTGGCCACGATGAATTCGGGATCACCGATCGGTTTGGCATTGCCGCTGGTATATTCAAAACTCAAATCATAGTGAAGCAGTTTTTCAAGTCCCAAACGGTCTTGCTGGCGTTGAAACAGTTTCTTGGAAACAGGTACGATATCCGAAAGGACTTGCTTACGGAAAACATTCACCATATCTGCATTGTAATCCAACCGCATCATACGAATATAGCCAAGCTCGATGAAATTATTGTAACCGAGTTTCTTGGCGATTTTATCTCGCAATTGCACCAAATCATGGTAAATCTCGTCAATTTTGGCTTCATTTTGCTCAAAAAATCCCCAACGGGCAGCGGTTGCGCGTTTACGGATATCGCGATCGACAGACTGTGTCAGTGGCGTCAGTTGCGGCAGCGTATAAATTTTACCGTCAAATTCGATTTGTGCTGAAGCAATCAGCTTCTGATATTCAGATGACAAGCGGTTCTCTTCCTGAAGATCTTCGATGATTTTCGGATCAAAGGACTTCAGTGAAAATTCGACGATTTTAAAGAAGGCAGGGGGCATCTGTTCTTTTAGCTGTTCGATAAACGGAGATTCTAACAATGTCTTGTAGAAGTTAACTGTCAGCTCTTCATACAACGGACCCTGCTGATCCCAGTAATTATTCTCTGCTTCATAAAATTCATCCTTGGTGTTGATGGAATGGCGGATACTGCACAATACATTGGCTGTCATCACGTTAAAACGATCGGCATTGAACTGCTTGATGAGTTCAACTTGCTCATCAACGCTTTCCGATTGAACAAATTTGTCAATCAGCTGTAAAGCACCGGCTTTGATCGCATCAAAATCCGGTCGAAGATATACATATTCATTAAATTTCATTGGTCTCACCTCGGATTTCATTGTACAATGATTTTGTAACAAATAAAAGTAACATCACCAATCTTTTATTTGAATGTCTGAGGTATTTCATGAAGAAAAAGATTCTTATACTTCTATTGACCGTAATACTGTCCGGCTGTTCGCTGTGGCCTTTTCATTCGGAAAAATTTGAGGAAACCTGGACGATCGAGCCAACTCAGATGGTTGCACCGGGGCATACGTTCAAACGGGTTCAGTTAGGCAATTTTTTCAGCAAAACGACACTGTATTCCATTTCTTCGGAACAGGAGCTGGCTTTGCTTCTTTATAAGAATTATGAGATCAACGTTTTAGAAGTGCCCTACATCTCTGAGGCAGATATTTCTTTGCAGCGGGTATATTTGTATCTCGATACACTGATGGTATCGCCCTTTAGTTTGAAACAGGGAATCATCGAGTATAAAACGGCGGGCAGCGTTCAATATAAGACGATGTACATCCGTATCGAACCGGATGAGAAATATACTGAAGATGTTCTTCGGATGTCCAATGCTGTGATCGAATCGTTAGTAACGGCTGATATGACCGATGTTGAGAAGATTGAAGTTTTGCATGATTATCTGGTTAAAACGATCGTGTACGATGAAAGCGTTCTTGAACTGGATTTGAGCAAATATGTCGATCATCCATCGTTTACGGCGTATGGTGCTTTGAATCTGAAGACTGCGGTGTGCAGCGGATATGCCCGCGCGTTTTTACAGATGATGAGGCTTTTGGATATCAAGTCCGGAATCATCAGTGCTCAATCCATTCAGCATGCGTGGAATATCGTCGAAGTCGATGGTGAGTGGTTGTATTTGGATGCCACGTGGAATGATCCTATCCCGGATGTTCCCGGACGTGTTTTAAGAACCTATTTCTTGCAGTCACGACGTCGTTTCCTGGCGGATAAAGAACACAGTTTTGATGTTAGTTCTGAGGATACGCTCGATGCCGATGAGTTGGAATCGTTTATGCAATATGCATATTCAACGATTTCTCAGTAAAATGGAAGCGCTTTAATAATTTTGTGGGATTTAGGTGAAAACACTTGAGTATTTTATAGGATTGGTTACAATATAGATAACACGAGAGTACCAACAGAATTGAGGTGAGCTAATATGGTCTTACTTTTACCATCTGTAGAATCAAGCGTATTGGCAACTGTCAATCCGGTTGGTGTGCGTTTGAAAATTCGATTGATGTTTTAAGATGGGTTTAATGTGCCCGTCTTTTTTTCATCAGAAAACGATGTGTTTGATTAATCAAGGAGGAATTGTTATGGATCAAACAAACAAAACATTCTGGGATGCGGCTGCGGCCGGTGACTTTGCGAAAGTCAGTGCTATGTTTAAACAGGGTGCCGATGTAAACATTGTAAACGGCGATGGCAGGACCGCGCTGATGCGAACAGCTAAACGCGGTCATGAAGAAATCGTACGTTTTTTGCTTGACAATGGTGCGGATGTCAATACGCGCGATGTCAATGACAAGTCGGCCATCATGGGGGCTGCGAAGAAGGGACATCTTGGAATCGTTAAGATGCTTACGGAAGCCGGAGCTGATATTAATGCTTTGGATAACAAAGGCCGTAATGCACTTATGAGAGCAAGCTTCTTGGGTCATGCGGACGTTGTAAGTTATCTGGTTGCCAAAGGTGCGGATGTGAATGCTCAGGATGAAATGGGGCGTTCGGCTTTGATGGAAGCCTGTCTGGCCTTTAGAGTGGATGTCATCAAGGAATTGGTTGAAGCCAATGCGGA
>JANJWY010000067.1 GCA_024709285.1 Erysipelotrichaceae bacterium | reverse complement strand
CATAAACTACGAATATTCTTCAACGATTGCCAAACAGAAATTTCACAGTGCAAGCGTCGGTAAACTCATGACCACGGTTCTGATACTTAAAGCGATAGAAGATAAGAAACTTTCCCTCGAATCAAAAATTGACGATTATTTAGATCAAAGTGTACTTAATCACTTATGCGAATATCAAGGAGTCGATTATAGAAGTCATGTGACCGTACGACATTTACTGGGCCATACTTCAGGAATCAACGATTACTTTGAAAGCAAGACGATGGATGGCTCCGTATTTCTTGATGAAGTCATCAAACAACCCGACAGATTCTACAAGCCGACGGACCTTATCCGCTTTACCCAAGAAAAGCAGAAATGCATGTCAAAACCAGGTGAGAAATTTCTTTATTCAGATACCGGCTTTATCCTTTTGGGATTGATGATCGAAAAAGTATTTGACCAAGCTTTCCATAGAGTGCTTGAAGATGAAATCTTCATTCCTTGTGATATGAAAAACAGCGGACTGTGCTTCTATTCGGATGGATTTGATCCAAGTCAACTCGCTTCGCTATATGTAGGGAAGACAGATGTTCACACGTTTCAAAGTTTGAGTTGTGATTTTTCCGGTGGTGGACTTTGGACGACGACAGAGGATTTACTGAAATTTCTTGATCACCTTCAAAATTTCCGGTTGATCAGTGAAACATCCGTAAACTCAATGGCCACATTTAATCATAAATTCCGACAGGGCATCATGTATGGACTCGGCATGATGCAACTGCGATTTGAACAGTTCTTCTTTCTGTTGAAATCATTGCCTCGATTACAAGGTCACTTAGGTGTCACCGGCGTTCATGCGTGGTTTGATCCTAAATCTCATGCTACCTATGTGATGAATGTCGGCAGTATGCAAGATATGGCTCGCAGCTTTCAACTGCTCATTCAAATCGTTTCGATGGTTGAAAAAGAGCAAAGGAAGTCAAATGTCTGACAGCCACTGCAATAAAAAAGCACCTTGCGGTGCTTAGTCATTGATACAGTCTTCGGTTTGAACGTTTCTGAAATTACTGCGTTGAACACTTTTCCCTTGGAAACCGCGTTGAACACTGCGACCTTGAGATCCCTGTTGAATACCGGTATTCTCATTGTCAAGTTGACGTTGGAAAGCATCGAGGTGATGCGTTGAAGCGGTTGCTAAACGATTGAATACAGCGGCCACATCTTCCGGAAGTTCTGTAGCAAGGTAACTTTGGTATAAAGCGATGTTTTTGATTTCGGCATCAACGCCGATTTGATACGCTTCATCCATAGAGGAAGGAACGGCCGTTGTCGGTACGAAATCACCGATATCGACACCATAAGCTTCTAACAACGGGGTCAAAGCGTCAATATGTCTGAGCTCTGCCCGAAGAATGTTTGTGATAGGTCGTACAGAACCGAATTCTTCGATCAATGCTTCATACTCAGCCTTTGCGGCAACTTCATCTTGCATCGCATAGACCAACATATCCTCAACACTGATTGCCTGTACATTGGCTGCCGATGCCATCAGCGGCATGGCAAGGACGGCACCTAAAGCTACTGCACTGCTAAATTTTATCCATTTGTTTTTCATTTGTTAATTTCTCCTTTGCGTTTATCGCATGATCCAATAATAGAGAATAGTCATGACAAAACTATGAACATTCAATGATGTTTTCATGATGTTTTTCGGATGTTTTTATGACATCAATCAGTGATATAATTTAAACTGAGGAAACCTATGCCAACACTCATTATTCTGTACCTGATCAGCTGGTCATTGCTTATGTTCACTGTGCTTCTGCAATTTCCACAGGTTTTTTATCGGTGGATAAAGATCATCACGGCATTTCTGTTTGTCATGATAGCGGCAAAAAGCGATCATCCGATCATTTTAGCTACATTGATCCTATTTTTTACCGGCGATGTTTTTCTGGCATTTGCCAACGGCGGGAAAGTGAAGCGCTGGCTGATGTGGGGACTTCTTTTTTTCTGGTTGGGTCATATCGGATTGATTTTTTGCATAGTTGCTCAGCAGACATTCAGTTACTTATCTCTGATTATGGGACTGACACTGGTATTTCTGTTGGTTATCATCAAGAAGCTGTTTTCACAGATAAATTTCAGAGGATTGTTCCCAATCCTTTTACTATATGGTTACACCTTGGGCATCCTTGGTTCTCTAGCCATACTAAACTTCAATTCTATGCTAACCCTTGCATCGGGAATATTGATTTTCATCCTCAGTGACATCTGTCTGATCTTCTGGTACTTTTATCCTCAATGTCCAAGAATCATAAAACTGATGAACGTAATCACTTATTTTGGTGCGGTTTTACTGATTGCTCTCTCATAGCCTTGCAACATGCAGTTTTTTTTTGTATAATAGTTGCGCACGCAACTAATGGAGGACCTATGCTACCTATTATCAAAAACATCAGTATCATCGAACGATGCAATATATTATTCCGCAATGAAGCATTTAAAAAATTCGATCTGAGCGGCTATCAGTACAGCTATCTTATTGAAATATGTCGAAATCCGGGAATATCTCAGGAACAACTCACAAAGAATATGCACATCGATAAAAGCAATGTGGCGCGAGGACTGACATCACTGTTAGAAAAAGATTACATCACCCGACATCCCAATCCTTTGGACAATCGCTACATCTTGCTTTATCCCACAGAAAAAGCATCGTTAATCTACGAAGAGCTACGAGAAATCATCAAGCGGGAACGCGCTTTTCTGATGGAAGAATTCAGCGAAGAAGAAGAGAAGCAGCTGGTTGAGTTACTGGAAAAACTTAAAAACAGAGCGTTGTTGCTTAAAGAGTGGGGAGAAAATCTATGAGAGTCGTGTTATCCTACCTGAATCCCTACAAATATAAGCTGATCGTCAACCTGCTCGTTAAAAGCGGGGCGACCCTGATGGAATTGTTTCTGCCATGGCTGCTCGCCTACGTCATCGATACCATCATTCCAACCGAGGATGTCGGTGCTATCATTATTTTCGGCGTGCTTATGCTCATCAGCTCGGCCATTGCCTTTATCGGCAACGTCATTGCCAACCGTATGGCCGCCCGGATTTCCAGTGATGCCATAAAGACTCTGCGTGATGACGGTTATACCAAAATCATGAACTTCTCCAACCGGACGGTCGATGAATTTAAGATTCCGTCGTTGGTATCACGTATGACCACCGATACCTACCATATATACCGCATGTTCAATGTTGTGCAACGTATCGGCGTTCGAGCTCCAATCCTATTGATCGGAAGTGTTTTCTTGATGGTCATGATCGATTTGAATCTCGCATTGGTATTGATTGCCTTAATGCCCTTAATCATTGCGGTCATATACTTCATTTCCAAACGAGGAGTTCCCTATTACAGTCAGTTACAAAAAGAATTGGACAGTCTTATTCGAATCGTCCGAGAAAATATTGCGGGTATCCGGGTTATCAAAGCACTGGCTAAAGAAAAAGACGAGCAAATCAAATTTGAACAAGTCAATCGGGCAGTCAGTAAAAAAGAACGCTCTGCCGGATATGTCGTTTCTATGCTCAACCCCATGATGAACCTGCTTCTTAACATGGGATTAATCATGATCTTATACTTTGGTGCGATCCGTGTCAGTCAGGGACTGAGTCAAACCGGAAGCATCATTGCATTTCTAACCTATTTCACCCTCATCCTAATGTCATTTCTGGCGTTGAACCGCATTTTCTTAATGTACTCAAGAGCCAATGCTTCTGCGATAAGAGTTGTTGAAATACTTGATCGAGAGGATGCATTCGAGGTCATCGATGCCGAAACCGTTCCAAGTGATATGCACATTGAGTTTAGAAATGTTGATTTCTCATACAATAA
>JANJWY010000255.1 GCA_024709285.1 Erysipelotrichaceae bacterium | reverse complement strand
CTTCTTCCGACCACTCTTCAGATTCGAATGGCCAGAAATTCAGCTCTGCATCACTGATGTCTGAAAATTTCTCAATTAATAAATCGTTGAACGTTTTTTGTACATCGGCACCATTAACCAGTAAATCACTGACAGTCAGTTGATTACCGGTAGTTAAGTCAAAATTCAGTGCATCCGCAATATAAACGTTCTCAATTTTCCCATTATTATCAAAAGTGTATTTACCCCAGAAGTATAAGGAGTAAATGTTGTTGAAATTGAAAGCAAAAGACGACGAAGCATGATAATAGTGATCTACCAACTTGAGTTTACTCATATCTGCCTCAAGTAATGCCGGGTAAGGCGGCAGATTCACCGGATTGGTATAACTGTCAAACTTCGCTCGCATGTCCTCAATTTCTTTTAGAACTCTGGCCTCAATCGTTTTGTTTATTAACACAAGGCCAGGAGGTCTGTTGATTGGATTTTGCACTAAAAAAGAAAAATCAAGTGGAGCGTTCACGATATTGCCTTGAGGTGCTTTGAACGTCTCATCCTCCGCCTTGCGGGGATTTGGTCCCATTTGCTTACTGCAACCGGTAAACAACATCAATACTAAACATAGCTTAATGAGTTTTGTCATTTTCTTACTCCTTGATGGGGTTTAAACACGAAAAAACCTTCTTGAGGTACATTTCTTTTGGATGAAAATTGTAAAATGATTGATCATATTGGCCCCCCAAAACGTATCATTACAAAGATTGTATCAAAGAGGAACAGTTTGGTCAATCTTGTGAGAAAGAATGGATAATATATAATTAAAGAGGATTTGAGGTCCTACAATAAGAGTGTTATAATAGATGTACATGGGGGAAAACATGAAAAAAAGATATAAATGTAAGCAATGTTATTCGATCAACATCGATGCCTATGATCATTGCGTGTCCTGCGGATCGCCACTCAAACATCCAAAGTCCACACTGTTTCTCGTCGTTTTTCAAGTGTTAGGCCTGACGGGTTTTTATTTGGGATTGCAAACCGTCGTTAGCGTATTGATTTCGGTTCCGGTTTTCATTAAGAACAGTGACAGTGCTCAAATCGTGGATGGTTTTGCGATTTTCGATCACTTTTCCGATGCCATTCTGACTTCTGCCATTTTATCAGCAGCCTTATTTATAGCCGTTATTGTAATTTACTATTATCGAAAACGTCACATCGTGCGACCTCTTTACCGCTTTGACAAACTAAGCGCATATCGGATTTTCTTGGGGATAGTTATTGGTATCGGCTGTGTCTTTCTGTCGCAGTTGATTCTGGTGGTCAGTGAATCAATCGGAATTATCAATCTGGATAATCTTGAAAGTTATGAGCAATTGATTACATCGATGATCGATCAAAGTCCGGTGTGGCTGATTTTACTCACGGTTGGCATCGTCGCTCCGATCGCGGAAGAACTGCTCTTTCGCGGTCTGATATTTCATTTGTTCAATCGTCATTTGAATGTCAAAGTTGCTCTTATCATTCAAGGACTGCTGTTTGGGGCCTTTCATATGAATCTGGTACAAGGGGTTTATGCTTCGGTGTTAGGAATCGTTTTAGGTATAGCCTATTTGTTGACCGGAAGTCTTTGGATTCCGATACTGATGCATGTTGTCAACAATTCAGTTGCCTTATTGCTTCCGGAAGTGTGGATGAATGAACCTATTATTTTTATGGGTTTGATGAGTTTATTGCTTTTGGTACCGTTGGGATTATGGCTTTTGTATCGGAATAATTCCGGCAAATACATACTTGATCTGAATGCTTGATTTTGATTGGTAATGTCGAAAATTGTCGTAATTGATGTCGGTTGTTTTAGTAGAAATGGGTTGCAATACGCGAGTATAATGAAAGCGTATACAAATATGCCAGCAGGCAAGAAGGAGGGCTTATGAAAAAGATTTTGAATAGACCAGAAGATGTAGTTGAAGAGATGGTTTCCGGTTTAGTCGATGCCCATGATGATGTTGTTTATCGCGTCGGTGATACCCGGGTCGTTGCTCGTAAGTATGAGGGCAAAGGCAAAGTTGGTTTAATTTCCGGTGGTGGCAGCGGACATGAACCTTCGCATGCCGGATTTGTAGGTAAAGGTATGTTGAGTGCAGCCGTCTGTGGTGATGTTTTCACATCTCCGACTCCTGACCAGGTTTATGAAGCCGTAAAAGCAGCTGATAAGGGTGCTGGCGTATTCATGGTTATCAAAAACTACACCGGTGACGTAATGAACTTTGAAATGGCTAAAGAAATGGCCGAAAGCATGGATAATATCAAAGTTGAAACCGTCATTACCAATGATGATATCGCAGTTGAAAACTCCACATGGACCGAAGGCCGTCGCGGTGTAGCCGGAACAGTATTCGTTCACAAAATCTTGGGTGCTTTGGCAGAACGCGGAGCTTCCTTGGAAGAAATCAAAGCAGAATCTGAATTATTGATTAAAGAAATGGCTACCCTTGGTTTGGCATTGACTCCGGCAATCGTTCCTCAGGCAGGAAAACCGGGCTTTACCTTGGCTGATGATGAAATCGAATTTGGTTTGGGTATCCATGGCGAACCGGGCTATCGTAAGAGCAAACTGCGTCCGTCGGCTGAACTTGCCAAAGAATTCTATGACAAGATCAAAGCATTCTTGCATTTGACCGAAGCAGACAAAGTTGCGATTTTGATCAATGGCTTGGGCGGAACTCCGTTGATGGAACAATATGTGTTCACTCATGACGTATTGAATCTGTTCAAACATGATGGTATCACAGTAGCTAAGAAGTTTGTCGGCGATTACATGACCTCTATCGAAATGCAAGGCATTTCGCTCTCCGTTCTGCGTTTGAAAAACCCATTGTGGTTGGAATTGCTCAACGACGAAGCTAAGACTATTGCCTGGTAGAAGTATGAATCACGGAGGGCTTGTAGTTTGGCTGAAGGCTTGGGCTGATCAAGTCAATACAGAAAAAGATTACATCAGTGATTTGGATAATGCGATCGGTGATGGCGATCACGGTTTTAATATGAGTAAGGGCTTGACCGCATATTTGGATGCCCGAGCTGTTAAACCGGCAGAGACGATCAGTGATGAATTCAAAATGTTGGGCATGACGATGCTCAGTAAAGTCGGTGGTGCATCCGGTCCGCTGTTTGGTTCAGCATTCCTGTCAATGTCGAAAGATGCGGCAGGAAAAGATGAATTAACACTCGACGATGTTATTACGTTGTTGTCTAACGCTTTGGAAGCAATTCAAAAAAGAGGAAAAGCAACCGTTGGCGAAAAGACCATGATCGATGTATGGCATCCGGCAATTGAACTGCTTAAGAAAAACGAGTTGACCATCGATGCTATTGATGGTTTGGTCAATGCTACCATTCCGATGATGGCCACCAAAGGACGCGCCGCCTACTTAGGCGAACGCTCCATCGGACACATCGATCCGGGCAGTTACTCTTCCGGTTTGATGTTGAAACACCTGTTATCTGTACTATGATTCTAGCCGGTCTTGCGACCGGCTTTTTAATTGTTTTAACAAACATAAAAACCTTGGTATAATAAAGTTGAATTTAGAAATGCGGGATGAAGATGAGTAAGAATTACACGATGATCATCGTCGATGATGAGGAAGAAGTAAAAAATCGGATCGTATCTAAGATTCCGGTGGATTTCGGGTTTGAAATCGTCGGACTGGCATCCAATGGATACGATGCTTTAGAACTGATTGAACGGGTCCGACCCAATGTTGTCATTACCGACATCCGGATGCCTTTTATTGATGGGATTCAACTGTCCAAAATCATCCGAAGAGAATATCCAAAGACAAAAATTGCCTTTATATCCGGCTATGATGAGTTTTCCTATGCGAAAGAAGCCATCGAACTCGATGTCGTCAGTTATCTGTCCAAACCCATCACTGAAAAAGAAGTGCTCAGCTTTCTGACCAAACTCAAAAGCAAGCTGGACGAAGAGTTTCAGACATTGTTCAATCAGGAACGCCTCGACAGAATGTATCAATCCAACTTGCCGGCCCTGATTGAAAATCAGTTTAACTCCCTGTTGCATCTGTCAACCATTACAGACTCCGACTTAAACCGTTTTAAAGTGTTCAACATTGACTTATCTATTGGAAAATTTCTGCTGGGCATTATCGAAATCGATCATGATGCCGAATT
>JANJWY010000157.1 GCA_024709285.1 Erysipelotrichaceae bacterium | reverse complement strand
TTGTATACCGGTGGTACTTTAGCATATGAAGCGATGTTAATTCTTAATAAAAAAATCGGGAATGTATATTCCAATATTGCAATTAATAAAGAGCTGTCCCTAAAAGATGTTGAAGTAAGTCAAGATAATACAATTTTGGACATGGGTGAAGACTATTTCACTGATGGGATGCCTCACCCGATGATTGAACCGAAGCTACGATCCGAACGTATTAAGAAAGAAGCATCGGATCCCAATACGGCCGTCATTCTATTGGATTGCGTTCTGGGTTATGGAAGTCATGAGGATCCGGCAGGTGCAATTGTTAAAGCAGTGGAACTAGCCAAAGCATTGCAAGCTGATCGACATATAACCTATATCGCATCAGTTTGTGGAACAGAAAAAGATCCTCAAGTACTGAGCAATCAAGTCGAAAAGCTTAAAAATGCAGGTATCATCGTTCTTCCAACCAATGCTCAAGCATCACAGTTGGCAGCTCGCATTCTCGAAAGACTTTAAAGGAATGATGTTATGTCAAGAGTAAATGAACTTTTCAATCAGTCTCTAAAAGTAACCAATGTCGGACTTGAAACCTTCTATCAAACAGTCGTTGAACAAAATGTTTCTGCTGTTCATGTCGAGTGGCGTCCGGTGGCTGGTGGGAATGCTAAACTTGCTGCGTTACTTACAAAATTGAACACTCCGGAAATCGATGAAGCGAATAAAAAAGCCTTTGATATCATGAACAGTGCTGAACCGGTACTTACCGATATCCGATATGCACATGAAGTTCTTGAAGGTATGGACAAATATACGATTGGTCATGCCGGCCCGCCATTGACTTGGGAAGATATGTGCGGTCCACTCCAAGGAGCCATCCTGGGAGCAATCATGTATGAAGGACTTTCCAGCAGTTTGGAAGAATCCGAAGAACTGGTTAAGGCAGGGAAAATCAAGTTTAGAAACAATCACAGCATGGGGGCTGTCGGTCCGATGACCGGAATGGTCACCTATTCGATGCCGTTATGGGAAGTTACCAATACTACATATGGTAATAAAGCGTATTGTGCATTCAATGAAGGATTGGGTAAGGTTATGCGTTTTGGCGCAAACGGACCCGATGTCATCGAGAGATTAAAATGGTTAGAAACATCACTGGGACCGGCTATGAAAAAAGCATTAGAGTTATCGGGTCCGATCTCATTGAAGGTTATTGTCGCTAAAGCACTTGCGATGGGTGATGAAATGCATCAGCGCAATACCGGAGCAAGCTCATTGTTCGTCCGGGAAATCATGAAGTATTTGGTTCAAATCGTTGAAGACAAAGAAGAACTATTGAAAATCACGGAGTTTGTTACGGGAAATGACCAGTTCTTCCTCAATATTGCCATGGCTACCGGTAAAGCAATCTGTGATCCGGTAAAAAATGTAGAGAACAGTACAGTCGTTACGACACTGAGTCGTAATGGTACAAACTTCGGAATCAAGATAAGTACATTAGGAGAACAATGGTTCGAAGCACCGGTCAACCAGCCCAAAGGATTGTATTTTCCGGGTTATACCGAAGAGGATGCAAATCCAGATATCGGGGACAGTGCCATCGTTGAGACCTTTGGAATCGGAGGTTTCGCCATGGGTTCTGCTCCGGCCGTCGTACGATTTGTAGGGGCAAGTTCCGTGGATGAAGCTATTGCTTATTCCAAGGAAATGCAAGACATTTGTGTCGGTTTGAGTCCGCATTTTATCATTCCACCCATGAACTTCGTCGGTACGGCAACAGCTATCGATGTTCGTAAAGTAGTTGAAACAGGTAGCACACCTGTCATCAATACCGGTATGGCGCATAAAAAGCCGGGTATCGGCCAAGTGGGGGCTGGTATCGTACGCGCTCCACTCGACTGTTTCGTTAAGGCTTTGGAAGCTTTTGGCGAAAAATACAGAAAATAGAATTAGAAAGAGGATAAGGGGCATGAATATTCCGTTGAATTTAGGGATGTGGGTTCTGGCGGCATTACCCATCATTGTTTTATTGGTTTTAATGGCTGGATTTCAATGGGGTGCAACAAAAGCTGCACCGATCGGATTTGCCATTGCTTTGGTTACGGGACTTTTCTTTTACAAAGCTGACCTGTTTTTAGTTCTTATTGAAAGTTTAAAAGGAGTATGGAGCACACTGGTGGTTTTGATTGTCGTTTGGCCAGCCATATTGCTGTTTGAAGTTGTGAGCGAAGCTAAAGCTTTTACGGTGTTTCGCAACGGTTTACAAAAATATACACCCAATGAATTAGTACAGGTCATTGCGTTGGGTTGGGTGTTTATGAGTTTTCTACAAGGAATTACTGGCTTTGGTGTTCCGGTCGCCGTAGGAGCTCCGTTACTTGTAGGTATTGGTGTCACTCCGATTTGGGCTGTATTGATTCCATTGATCGGACATGCCTGGGCGAATACTTTCGGTACGTTGGCTGTCGCTTGGGATGCCCTGGTTTTACAAACCAATCTTGCGGCTGATCCGGCATTGTTGCTTCAGACAGCGCTTTGGGCAGCAAGCTTTATCTGGGTTTGGAACTTCATTACAGGAATTGCAATCAGTTGGATTTATGGTAAAAAAGAAGGTCTTATCCGTGGATTACCGGTTGTTATTGTTATTTCACTGATTCAAGGCGGAGGACAATTGTTGCTTAGCCAAGTCAATCAGACATTGGCAGCATTTATTCCTGCAGTATTGTCTTTGGTAGCAATCTTGCTGATTGGCAGAACGAAGATGTATGGCAAGCCTTGGCGGATTGAAAACAGTAAGGTCATGAACCGTCAAAAAAGTGATGAAGTTCAGGACTATCCTAAAAACATGTCTATGCATCAGGCATTTTTACCTTACTATGTCTTGACTTTTATCACATTGTTTATTCTTCTGATTCAACCAATCAAAGCCTTCTTGGGTCAAATCAAATTTGGCTTTGCATTCCCTGAAACAATGACAGGCTTTGGTTATGTTAATGCGGCTACTTCGTCATTTTCACCGTTTTCACCATTAACGCATGCCGGAATGTTCTTGTTGGTTTCATCGTACATTGGCTATGTATTCTTTAAAAAACACGGGTGGATTCAAAAGGATGGTGGAAAAGCTGTAATAAGGCGTTCACTGGACAAAACATTGCCATCAGCACTGGCAGTTCTTGGTTTTATACTAATGTCGCGCATTATGGGCGGAACCGGTCAGACCGTTATTTTAGCTCAAGGAATCGCATCCACATTAGGTAAGAGTTATGCGATTTTGGCTCCGGTCGTCGGCATGCTTGGTGCATTTATGACCAGTTCCAATATGGCATCGAATATTCTGTTTGGTGAATTCCAACTGACAACCGCGAAAATCTTATCGCTCAATGTTGCGGCTATTTTAGGCGCTCAGACAGCGGGTGGTGCAATCGGCAATACGATATGCCCGGGAAACGTTATCTTAGGAACCACGACTGCCGGCATTCTTGGTCAAGAGGGTGTCGTATTGAAGAAGGTTTTACCCATCACTGTCACTGCGGCCGTCATTGTAGGAACCATTCTATTTATAACGCAAGTATTGTAGGAAAGGAGGGTTTATGAAAACACTCATAACCAACGCTACCTATTTATCGAAAGATTACACCTGGGAAAATGGGAACATTCTGATTGAAAATGGCAAAATCGTCGGTCTAAATTCAGGTATTGATTCAACGGATGAATTGATCGATGCCCGTGGTCAGATCATTATTCCGGGTCTGATCAATGCCCACTCCCATTCGTATACAAGTTATTTAAAAGGAACCATTGACAATGTTCCTTTAGATATTTACATGTTACATGCGTTTGCGGGTAACACCGTAAGAAATCCAAGAGAGATTTATGTTTCTACGCAGCTAGAAGGTCTTCAATTGTTAAAATTCGGAGTCACATCGACCTTTGATCATTTTATGATGAGGCCAAAAGCTACATTGGAAGGAATGGACTCAGCGGCATCTGCTTACACAGACTGTGGTATCAAGGCAAATATTGCTCCGCAGTATTCGGACTTACCGTTTACTGACACAGTTCCATTTGAAGAAAATGAGCTTCCGAAGGAGTTTCATAGTCTGCCATCGTCTATGAGTCCTGAAGAATATTTTGATCTGATGAAAAGCATTATGGAAAAGCATAATGGCAAGGGCAAAGTT
>JANJWY010000010.1 GCA_024709285.1 Erysipelotrichaceae bacterium | reverse complement strand
TGACTCAGTCATTGATCGAAGAAGGTTTGATCATTGAACTAGGTGAAGTAAACAGTGGTAAGGTAGGCAGAAAAGAGACACTGATTGATCTAAGCAGCACTAAGTATATTTCCATTGGTTTGGATATCCGTGTCAATCATACCAACATCAGTATCACCGATATTAAAGGCAAATTGCTTTTAAGTAAAAAGATTTCATCGATTGAGAATGCAATCGAATACTTACAACTCAATATACCGAAAGATTCCTACTTTCATGAAATCGCTGTGTTATGCCGGGGATATCAGGGATTAGAGATGTATGATAAAACCGTCGAAAAAGTTGAAAATCTGATGGTTGAAGCGCAACTTCCTTTTAGAATCATACACAATGTCTCAGCTCTTGCCATTCTGCATAAATTTTACTATCCGACAGACTCCAATTTCTTATTGGTCAAGTATGGCCCGGGAGTGGGCAGTGCCATCGTTACCAATGGTGTTTTATTAAGCGATGACCGACACCGAAGTTCCGAGTTTGGACATATGATCGTAGATCCGCTTGAACCACGCACGTTGGAAGAACTGATATCTTATTCAACCGTTGCTGAGGGTATTGAGGAGTCCGAAGTTGTGAAGTACTTGGTAGACTCAAGGGCCACTTTGGATTATATAATGGCAAAAATAGCTTTCTGTATTGTAAATTCCCATGTACTGTTGGGACTCGATAAAATTATCGTTGCAGGCAATATCTTCGTATACGATGAAGCATTTCAAGCATTGAAAGACAAACTCAAAAAGTACTCACAGTTTATTCGACATGAAGATTTGGTGCGTATCGATGATTATGCTGAAAAAGAGAAAAAAATAGGATCAATCGTTGCCTTGTATCTTCACTTTCTTGATTATTAGCGCGACATAGCAATAACCCCCAATGATAAAACATCGGGGGGTTTTTTAACAGAAGGCAACACTGAAAATTCATTAAAAACCCTGACAACCGATGTCAGGGTGAATCCTTATTTTAATCTCAAAGCGTTTGAACGGCTGATGACTTCATTATTGGCACTAACAATACCAACTTCAACAGTACTTCCTTCTTGCACGTCTTCACTTGAAGCTACCAACACCGTAGAACTTATAAACTGCGTATTTAATATTTTGCCATTGACCATGATTCTACTGTACTCTGTAAAGTTTTGACCGGTAACAATGACTTTCTCATAAAAGATGCTCGTCTGACTAATGGACTGTTTTCTGAAGCCGATCTGAAGCTTCGACGGTGCATATGAATTCATTTGACTGTAAGCATACTTCTCACCATACAGAACATCATATTGAAGCAAGTGCAATATCGTCGGATAGTTTGGATTATCCGATTCAGATTGATGTATCTGAGTGAACAATCCTTCATGAATATTCAAAGTCTGAAAAACCCGGGCTCCCAGTTGAAAAGTTTCAATATTCATATCTTGTTTCTTAAGTCCGATGTTATCCCAAATGACATAATCCGTAGTATTGCGATTACCTTCAATAAACCCCTCAAAATGTAATCCGGGTAAATGATCGCCGAAGAAAATAATGACTGTCGGTTCTCCTGATTGCTCAACTTTTGAAATGATTTGAGGAATGATGGCATCGGATTCATGAATCTGACTCAAATAATATTCCAACTGATTTTCATCTGTAGGATCCATCACACCATAAACTTGAAATGGATAGTTGGGATTTTCAACTCTGGGATAATCCCCATGCGACTGAACGGCAATCGTATATATAAAATCCAGCTGTTCTGACTGATTTAATGCTTCCATGATTTCATCGATTAATACATTATCCTTGGCCCATCCCAAATCATTAAACTCCACATTTCGCATTGTTTCCAAGGTGCTAAATGCATCAAACCCCAAATTCTTAAAAACCAGATGGCGGCCATAGAAGTTTCCGCTGTTATTATGAAGAATCGATGTGCGATAACCCAGTTTCTTCAGATTGTAAGCCATACTTTCTGCAGTTTGTTCTAGCAGGATGGTTTTATACGGATACTCGCCCGTCCCAAAGTAATCCAGACTCATACCCGTAATCACTTCAAACTCAGTGTTTGCGGTACCGCCACCCAACGTCGGAACAGAGAGCAATCCAGATGAATAGGCTTGTTTTAATGCGGTAAAATTTGGAATCGGATTCGAAGTGTAACTCACGCCGGACAGGCGGTTAACATCAAAGAAAGATTCCAACTGAACAAAAAGGATATTGGCCTTAATAGCATCGTGACTGTCTTTCGTCAGATATTCGACAATGCTCTCAATGGCTTGCTGAGAATAAACTTCAGGTTTCTCAATCCCTTTATTAATGATACTGTTTATAAAACTGTAAACAAATCCAAACTCATCATAAATCTCCACCAGATTGCCATTGGTATTTTGAAAAGCACGGACAGAGGGTGAAACATTGGGTATGACGTTGATCATCAGAAGCGCGAGTGTAATTGTCACAAATCCTTTTCTGAAGACAACATTCATCTTAACAGATCTCATCCATGAACGAACAATGATCAGCAAACTGATACCGATAGCCAATATGATCAAACTGATTTGCAATGGGTTCAAGTAAATCATAATAATATTGATAATAGAAGTATTTAACAGAAAATCATCGAATGTAAGTGGTGTACGACGGTAAAACTGAATGATGAGGTTACAAATACCTAAGACAAACCAAGCAAATGAAACCAAACCGAAGACAAAGTACTTCCGCTTAAAAAACAAAGATGCAGACAAGGAAGCAAAGATAATCAAAATGTTGTATGAAAAAACCATCGGCTTTGAAATTGCAAACTCAAAAAATGCCGTCAGGGACTGGCGGTGTAATATTTCAAGCATAGCCCCCAACATAAGCGAATATATCCATATTCGCATAATGGTTAACCTTTTGTTTCGAACAGACAATAAATCTGTCCGATTGATTTCTTTAACACGGACAAACATTTTTTGCACCTCTAGATAAAATACTTATCCATTATAGCACTTTTAAAAAAAGTTGTATGATATTTGACTAACAAGTTGCCGAATTTTGGTGATAACTTGATGAAAAACAGTCTTTATCAGGTTACAGGAATCACATGTAAAGAACTTTGAAGTGTGCAGGCGTATAATAGTGTCATCACGAAAAGGATGAGGTTGCCGACCAATCATATTCTGCGATAGCACGCTTCATAATATATACAATGGTTGCAGGGATTTCAAATATTTCTTGATAAAAATCAGATTCGACACTTAAGATTATGAATGAGGTGACTGGCAATATTCATCATATGTTCGTGTGAAGGGGATTTGCCAAGAGTTTTCTTATCCAACACAAATTTCATTGCTAGAAAAAATGTGGATTAAGTCCACGATAAAAGGAGGTATTTTATGAATAAAATCATTCCTCATCTATGGTATGACACCCAAGCGGTTGAAGCAGCCAATTTCTATATAAGCCTGTTTCAACACTCTCGAATAGAAGGTGTAACTGTCATTAAAGATACACCTTCCGGCGATTGCGATTTTGTCACATTCACCCTGGCCGGACAATCGTTTACAGCTATCAGTGCCGGACCGCACTTCACACTCAACCCATCCATCTCTTTGACAGCAGCTTTTGATAATGAATCAGAACTGCGCGGAGTATGGCAGAAGCTAAGTGAAGGCTCTGAAACACTGATGCCGCTTCAACCATATCCTTTCTGTCCGCTCTACGGATGGATCCAAGACCGCTTCGGACTTTCATGGCAACTGATGCTCTTACGTCCGGGGGATATCACTCATAAAATCATCTACAGTTTTCTGTTTAGTAAAGATCATGCCGGATTAAGTGAAGATGCTGCCCGTTATTATATCGATGTATTCAAAGAGGGTGCAATGAACATGCTGGAATACTATCAACCCAATGAAGTCGAGAATGAACAGGCAAAAGTGAAATATCTGAACTTCAATCTGGTCGGACAGCAGTTCAGTGCTATGGATAATGCCTATAAAGCAGAATATGATTTCAATGAAGCATTCTCCTTTATGGTCATGTGCGAAAATCAGGAGGAAATCGATTACTACTGGGAAAAACTGTCTCATGTTGAGGATGCTGAGCAGTGTGGCTGGTGTAAAGACCGTTTCGGTGTGTCCTGGCAAATCGTTCCATCCAATTGGGATGAGACGTTGTTTAGTGGAACTGAAGAAGAAAAGGCCAGGGTAACCGCAGCATTTCTTGAGATGAAAAAATTCGATATCGCACAATTGGAACGTGCCCGAAAAGGAGATTAATATGAAAAGAAAAAGTGTAACGGTTCAGACAACGATACAAGCTTCGCTGGACGTTGTGTGGAAGAGTTGGCTTGAGCCAAGACATGTAGAGAAATGGAATGCCGCATCGGATGACTGGCATACGCCCAAAGCCATCAATGACGTACGTGAAGGCGGTCACTTTGTCTATACGATGGCCGCCAAAGATGGAAGTGTTTCATTTGATTTCAGCGGGAAATTCGAAGAAATCATTGAACACAAAAAAATCGTGACACTGCTTGATGATGACCGCAGGGTTTGGGTCAGTTTTGAACAAAGTGAAAATGGTGTTCATCTTCAGGAAACCTTTGAGATCGAAGATGAAAATTCCGAAGAACTGCAACGAATGGGATGGCAAGCCATTTTGGATAATTTTAAGAAGTATACTGAATCCCTATAAAAAGAACGTCCGCAAGGACGTTTCTTAGTAACCCATCAGTGATTTCAACTGTTCAGCAATCATCAATGCCGCCCGTTTTGGACTCAACCGATTCATAAAGTTAAGCATCTTCGAATCACTGCCCGCATATACATGATAGAGATTACTCTCTATTGCATTAACAATGATATCCGCCGCTTCCTGTGGGGTCAGCACTTTTATTTTTGAAGTATCCACATTTGCGGAAAACCGCGTTTCTACTCCGGAATTCTTCGTGATTTCCGTCGCCACTCCACCCGGAAATACGACACTGACACCAATGTTGGTATCCATCAACTCCGACTTTAATCCTTCGGTCAGCAGTTTGACCGCAGCTTTGGAAGCTCCGTAAATCGTTTGTCCGGGAACCGGAACGAAACCGCCCATACTTGAAACATTGAGGATATGAGCTTGTGGACGTGACATCAGATGAGGGATAAAGGCTTTGCACATGTAAAGAGTACCATAGAAATTCACATTAAACACTCGTTCTATCCGATCATAATCCATATCATTGACTGTGACAAACGGCTGAATGATGCCGGCCACATTTACAATTCCATCGACTGCGCCAAATTCACTGATGACAAACGAAGGAATTTTTTCTACCTCATCCCGCTTGCTTATATTTGCGATAAAGACACGCAAACGGTCACTGGAATTTGCGGCAAGACTTTTCGTATCTGCCAAAGCATCCGGATTGATATCAACCGCAACAACTTTCGCACCTTTGTCCAAAAGATTCAAAACCACAGCGCGACCGATACCGTTACCTCCTCCGGTAACAACAAAAACTTTTTCATTTACTTGCATAATTCCTCCTGTACACTGTTCTTAATTTGTTAACATCGTACCATGACTCACAAGTTAGAGCAAATTTCATGCCTGTATTCTTCAAAGAAGATAATTGCATGTCCACTTGTTCAGAAATCTTTAATGATTTGCCAGAAAGGTTGAAACATGTCTAGTTCTTAAGTACAATGAAATTACTTGTTTAAGGAGGTTATTATGCCATTCAACGTTATTGACCAACAAGGTCGTCCCATCGGAGTTCTGGCCAATCGCTTTACTATCGATCATCCCAATTCCATGATTTTCATGGTCGGACTGACGAATCAGCGCTTAGAACCGATGGATATTGATTATGAGAAAATCAGTAATATCATTGCCTATTCTCTTGATTGCACGACTGTCTTTGGTTCTATCAAAACTGAAAAATTTGAAATTGTTTTAAAAGATATTTGGCGCAATGAGTATTCTCCGTTTGGTTACTATAATGAGCACTTTCTCATCCGACATCACATGTTGTCTCGAAGCGTTTTGATGGAAGATTACCTGCGGCTTTCCCGATTTGATTTTGATGGCTACATTTTAATTGATGGTAATCATCTGATATTCTCAGAGAACCATGAAATTATTATTGAGACAGAAGAATTCGAGACTGCTCCCATTTTCTCAAGGGAGTATGGCATACCGATACACTGTAAAGTTACTGGCATTCCCCGTGTTGAAACGCAGATAATCCGCTCATCGCAACCTTGGGAAATGAATCATGCACACACGACGATATTACCGGTCACTTCCGGAAGTGTATCGTTGGATTTGACTGTACCTTTTGTTTGTCCGATGAAAGTAAATACGAAAATTCAAGTATTGTTTGTAAATGAAAAAATCGCCGGAGTGTTCGGCGATGGCATATTCTATACGATATCAAATTAACTACATTCGTTCTCCGCATTTCTTACAGAAAGTGGAATCTTCATCATTGAGTTCACCACAGCTGCGGCAACGGACTTTGACAATTTCTTTTGCAGCGGCTAAGTGCTCCTTGATGTCAGCAGCATCTAAAGCATCGCTCAACATTCCACCGGCCTGCCGGGCAAACGGTTTTAAATCTTCGCGTGCCTGCTCAGGATCCAAAATCATACCTGAACCTGCCTTCCCGGCAGCTCCGACACTGGAAATCAATGTTCCGACAAATATCATAATGAAACCCACGATACCCGGACCCATCGG
The DNA here is from genome assembly GCA_024709285.1 of Erysipelotrichaceae bacterium. Taxonomy (GTDB): domain Bacteria; phylum Bacillota_I; class Bacilli_A; order Erysipelotrichales; family Erysipelotrichaceae; genus UBA2227. Next base: position 11,289 of record JANJWY010000010.1, on the reverse strand, counting down.
ATTAGAATCCACCAATTGCCAAGGATCGGAAAATGCGACATTAACAAATACGGATAGAAAAAGCACAAGACCAATGCCCATCATTATTCTTCCCGCATAAAAAAGTGCTTTACGCCCACGAGAAATCTGATTATTCGAATTTTTATTTTGATTCATCATCATACCCCCAAGTTATTGTATATATTTTAACATGAAAACTCCAAGTGTAAACTCAGAAAAAAATTGTGAGGTAATTTTCACATAACCGTCATGCAAAGTTTTCTATAAGTGTTATACTGAAATTAACCAGATCCGTGGAGGAGTACGATGAAGAAACGAAATTTCATGGGTATCGTCGGAGCCGTCTTGGGGGCTTTGGTTGGATTTTTCATAGGTGGACTGTTGGGAATGTTTATTGGAGGCAATTTTCTGAGCAAAGTAACCATGTTTGGCAGTACCGGTTATGAACTAGGTGCAAACCTTGGGATACTGATCGGATTAATTATTTTTGTCCCCATCGGTACTATCTTAGGAAAGAAATCGATTAATGACTAAAAGCCTGCGAAAGCAGGTTTTGACTTTGTTTACAAAGATTCTGGGGTGTGGTAATGTATCCACATTATCCATATTGATAAAGAGGGAATCCGATGAAATCTATAGTAATAAAAGCAGAACGACTTAGGAAGTTTTGTGAAGAAACTTTCCAACGACTTGGATTCAACAAGAAAGACAGCACTATCATCAGTGATGTTATTATCCTGTCCGATCTTTTCGGCATTGACTCCCATGGCATCAACCGCCTTAAAATGTATATCCAACAATTGCATTCTGGATATATTGATATACGATCCCAACCGGAAATCGTTTTTCAGACACCCGTATCCGCAGTAATTGACGGTAAAAAGGGTATGGGACAACTGGTTTCAAGGTTTGCGATGAATATTGCTATAGAAAAAGCGAAGATATCCGGTGTTGCCATGGTTACGGTGCGAAACTCCAATCACTACGGCATCGCCGGTTATTACTCACTGATGGCAAGCAATGAGGGAATGATTGGGATTTCCATGACCAACTCTTTGGCCGCAGTTGTACCGACTCACGGGAAAGATCCTATGTTAGGAACCAATCCCATTGCATTCAGTTTCCCCGCAACTTCACATCCGTTTCTTTTTGACAGCGCGACATCCGTCGTATCTGTAGGTAAAATCGAAGTGTATGATCAACTGAGCAAACCGATTCCACTGGGATGGGGATTAAACAGTGAGGGATTTGATGAATCAAATCCGAAAGAAGTACTGAAGAGTATTTTTAGCGGAGCATCGGGATTACATCCGTTGGGTGGCGGGAGTGAAGAAATGGGAAGTCATAAGGGTTACGGATTCTCAATGATCGTCGAAATTCTGTCATCAATCATATCCCTAGGAACTACTTCCAACCATGTTGAAGAAAAAGAAGGGGAAGCAGGCGTATGTCACTTCTTTATGGTCATCGACCCTAAGATTTTTGGCAATTCAGCCGCTATTCAAAGGCATTTTGAAAACTATTTGAATGAAATCCGTAATTCAAGTAAGTCTAATGATCAAAATCGAATTTATACGCATGGCGAAAAAGAGGCTGAATCGTTTCTTCGCAGGAAAGCGGATGGATTAGTGCTCAGTGACAAGACATTAGGAGACTTAAGAAAAATTGCTGATGAAGCAGGTTTAGATTTCGGGTCATATTGTTAAATTAAAAACTGCCGATGGCAGTTTTTTGTTACAAGATTTTTATTCTATACCTAACAGTTTAAAGATGATTGAACCATACTGAAGGATCAATGGAGCAAACACCAAGGCAACGATCGACATCAGTTTGATCAGAATGTTCATTGCCGGACCGGCCGTGTCTTTAAACGGATCGCCCACCGTATCGCCGACGATACCGGCATTATGAGCAAAACTGCCCTTACCGCCATGAACGCCTGACTCAATATACTTCTTCGCATTATCCCAAGCACCACCGGCATTCGACATCATGATGGCCAGCAAGACTCCTGTTATAATCGTTCCGGCAATCAAACCACCCAACGTCTCAACCCCAAACAACAAGCCAACGACGATTGGCACAACGATTGCCAATACGCCGGGAAGAATCATTTCTTTTAAAGCAGCCTTCGTAGAAATCTGCACACACTTTTCATACTCTGGCAATGTCGTACCTTCCATGATTCCCGGAATTTCCTTAAACTGGCGACGTACTTCGATAACCATTTCATTCGCCGCTTTGGAGACAGATTTTAACGTCAGTGCACTGAACAGAAAGGGCAACATACCACCAATCATCAATCCGATAAGACTTAACGGATTGAGCAGATTGATGCTCGTCATTTTTACTGCTTCGGCATAAGCTGCAAATAAAGCCAAGGACGTCAGCGCAGCAGAGCCAATCGCAAAACCTTTTCCGATAGCCGCAGTCGTATTACCGACAGAATCCAGTTTATCTGTAATTTCTCTGACTTCCGGCGGTAAATTTGCCATCTGGGCAATACCACCGGCATTATCCGCAATCGGACCATAAGCATCAACCGCAACCGTAATCCCGGTCGTAGACAACATTCCAACGGCAGATAAAGCGATACCATATAAACCCATGGTCGGATTCTGTGCTCCGCCCATGACATAATATGAAACAATAATTCCGATTACGATGAAAATCGTCGGCGGCATGGTGGAAAACATACCTTCTCCCAATCCCGCGATGATATTGGTCGCCGAACCTGACATCGATTCATAAGCGATTCGTTGGACCCGTGCAAATTCCGCTGAAGTAAACAGTTCAGTTGTCATACCGATCAATACGCCTACCAGCAGTCCTGCCGCAACCGGATAGAAAGCCAACGAGTTGCCAAAAACGATATCACTCAATATCCAAGTAGCAATCAACACGAAGATTCCGGCGGCATACGTTCCCAAATTCAATACGCGTTGCGCATTGGGATTATGGGAGGCTCGGACGATGATAATCCCGATAATCGAAGAAACGATACCGATGGCAGCCAGCACTAATGGAAATAAGGCACCGTTGCGACCGAATACGATTGAACCCAGTGTAATTGCCGATATGATCGATCCGACATAAGATTCAAACAAATCTGCTCCCATTCCGGCAACATCACCGACATTATCGCCGACATTATCCGCAATGACTGCTGGATTTCTTGGGTCATCTTCCGGAATGCCTGCTTCCATTTTACCAACCAAATCCGCACCGACATCGGCAGCTTTAGTATAAATACCACCGCCGACCCGCGCAAACAAAGCAATGGAAGAAGCTCCTAAACCAAAACCGGTCATATTCAAAACGTCACCGCTAAACAACATGAGCAGTATGCCTAATCCGACGATTCCAAGTCCGACAACCGACATCCCCATCACCGCACCGCCAGAAAAAGCGATCGTTAACGCCTTCTTCTGACTCGTCCTTGCGGCTTGCGCCGTCTTGACATTGGCCTGAGTTGCAATCTTCATGCCAAAGAAACCAGCCAACATCGACAACATGGCTCCCAAAACAAAAGCCACAGCTGTCTCAATGTTTATAGCAAAAGCCAGAGTAACCGTAACTAAAGCCGCAAAAATGCTCAGATACTTGTACTCGCTTTCGAGAAACGCCATGGCTCCATTATGGATAAATCCTGCAATCTCTTGCATCCTTGGGTTTCCCTTCTCGGCTTTTACAACCATTACGCTAAGGTAAACCGCAAAGAGCAAAGCTACAATGCCAACAACAATAACTCCTACAAATAGTAAATCCATTTTTCCTCCTCGACATTCAACTGCCATTACATAATTTTGCGGACGCACCGCGAACCCTGAGGTGATCTATGTCAACGAGATACTCTCTGAGTACTATTTTATCAGAAGTCCATAGACTGTTCTACACAAAAGATGTGAAATTCACTTAGTTTGTGAAACATCGTTCATCTTTAAAACTTTCACTTTACTTTGGTAGACACCAACTTCAAACTTTGTTACAATGTGTCAGATGAATTATAACCCATGATTCACCAAAATTATTTTAAAAAATGACATAAAATATGCTAAAATCATTTTAGATATATGTTTGTCAAAGGAGTTCAAATGAAATTTGTATATAAATATGATAAACTGATCATCATTTCCTTGACCGTTGCTTTGGGTTTGCTCTTAAGCATGACCAATGTTTTGAATCAGCTGTTGCCTGAGCCAACGATCGGATATCAGTTCAAAGTCGATGGTGAAGTATGGTTTGTGCTTGATAGCAAAGAAGAAATTCATCGCATGCTTGAAGTGTATAAAAGCAAGTATATGAAGAATATTGATGAAAATGCCCAGATTCGCAGCATATCTTTTGAACAGGATATCGAAATCATTGAAATCGAACTGGATGATGAAGTTTTGATTACTGTAAAAGAAGCTGAAGCAATGATTAATGAAAATGAAATTGAGGCAGATTATTATACGGTTGTATCTGGAGACAGTTTCTGGATGATTGCACAAAACAGTAAGATTCCGCTTTCAAGATTAATCGAATTGAATCCGGATATGAATCCTGAGCGGATTTGGCCAGGCAATAAAATTCTGTTTGAACCTGCAGATCCGAAGTTGGACATTATTGTGCGATTCCAAAATACATTAATTGAACCCATTGAATTTGCGACTGAGTACATTCAGGACAATTCATTGTATGCCTCTCAACGCATAACAACGAAAGCCGGTGTCGAAGGTGAGGAACGGGTAACCTATGATATAACCATGAAAAACGGTTATCCGACTGAAGTTGAGGTATTACAGAGAGAAACCTTACTTGAACCGGTGACCCGTATTGTAAAAGTAGGAACCAAACGAACCCTGACACGTAGCAGCCGATCCAATTTCGGTGTCGTAGTCGGAACACTGACCAGCGGATTTGGATATCGAAGAGATCCGATTTCCGGTGTCCGAAAGTTCCATAATGCTATTGACGTAGCAGCGCCGCGCGGAACTCCTGTATATGCCTATACCAATGGTAAAGTCGTTACGGCCGGATGGGGAAACATGACCGGAAATTATGTCGTCATTGATCATGGCAGCGGATTGAGGACCAAGTATCTGCACTTATCCAGTATTTCGGTCAGCGTCGGTCAAACCGTGAAGGTCGGACAGAAAATCGGTGGTGTCGGATCAACCGGGTATAGCACCGGCAATCACCTGCACTTTGAAGTAACTAAAAACGGCGTTGCTGTAAATCCATTACTCTATCTATAATCATTATGACAAAGCGGACATGAAAATGCCGCTTTTATGTTTTTTAAGACTGAACGCAGTATAATTGAATCAACAAGGAGGAATATCATATGGATATATTATCAATATTAAATTCTCTTCAAGACAAGCAAGCTGTCAGTCAACTGACAAAATCCGTCGGAGCTGATTCGAATCAAGTGAAAAAGGCTGTTGAACTGGGATTGCCTATGTTAATGCAAGCCATGGGTAATAATGCAAAAACTCCGCAAGGAGCATCATCATTAGCCAAAGCATTAGACCAACACAAAGACGATCCGATTGATGATGTCATGGGATTTCTAAAGGGTGTCGACATTGACGACGGAAAGAAGATTCTCAGTCATATATTTAATCAAAAGACCCAAACAGTTGAGAAAAACCTTGCGGCTCAAACCGGAATGTCGAGCAATCAGGTTGAAAATCTTTTGGCCCAACTGGCTCCAGTCGTTTTGGGTGCTCTTGGCAAAGAAAAGAGTCAGAAGGGCGTGGATGCCAATGGATTAACGTCCATGATACCGATGCTGACCGGACTTTTGAGTTCTGGATCAAACAATGATATTCTGGGAATGGCTTCGAAACTGCTTGATGCTGATGGTGATGGCGATATCATGGATGACGTCTCAAATTTGATCGGTGGGTTCTTTAAGAAGTAACTAAAGGGATTAAAACCAATCCCTTTTTAATTTCATGCAAAAGTATTTTATCATAGGCATATCGGTTGAAACTGAAAATTGAATTGTTATACTTAGATTGTCAATCATAAAAAATCATGATATTCAGGTCAAAGATGAATAAGCACATTTTATGATGGAATTAAGCCCTAAAAGAGTTAATTTCAGAAAGGAGTTCTCCCAATGAGAGAATCACTATCCATTGTACTCTCCGGTGAAGCGGGTCAAGGTTTACAAACCATCGAAGAATTCTTAATAGAAGCTTTGTCAAACGAATACTACGTCTTCACCTCCAAAGAAGTCATGTCGCGGGTGCGCGGCGGCAACAACTCCGTCGAAATCCGAATTGCTTCTACACCGGTATATGCCTTACGCTATGCCATTGATTATCTTTTCTTATTAAATAATCACTCCTTCTACCGCCTTGCAAAACGCGTCAACCGTGAGACCGTTGTTTTTGGCGAAGAAGGATTTTTAAGTGATGAAGAAAAAGCAAAAAATAATGTCGAACTTACAACTTTCGATCTTTCCGCTCTGGCTAAACAAGCGGGAAGCAAGCTTTACGCCAACACGATCCTGTTTGGATACATCGCCGGAATGCTCGATTTAAGTCAGAATCACGGACACGATCTGATCGCTTCCCGGTTTGAAAGCCGTGGCGAGAAGGTCATTCAAGACAATATCAAGGCTTATGACATGGGCTACCAATTAGGTCTTCCATTCAAAGTGAAAACGCAGATCAAAAAGCGTACCGACAACAAGTCCTATGTCATCATGGATGGCAACAAATCTCTGGGAATCGGCGCTTTGGCTGGCGGTGTGAATTACATAGCGTCCTACCCGATGTCACCGGGAACCAGCCTGTTAAGCTTTTTGTCATCTAAAGGTGAGGAATTTGGTGTGTTGGCCGAACAAGCCGAAGATGAAATCGCCGCACTCAACATGACGATCGGCGCTTGGTATGCCGGCGCTCGTGGCATAGTAACAACTTCCGGTGGCGGCTTTGCTTTAATGACCGAAGCCGTATCCTTGGCCGGTATCACCGAAAATCCGGCGGTCATCCATGTAGCCCAACGACCCGGACCGGCCACCGGACTTCCGACACGCACTGAACAAGGCGATTTAAACTTGGTCGTCTACGCCGGACATGGCGAATTCCCCAGAATCGTGCTTGCCCCGGGAAAAACCGAAGACGGAATCCTGTTGGCCCAAAAGTCATTCTGGCTGGCTGATAAGTATCAGGTTCCGGTCTTCATTCTCTCCGATCAATACTGGTTGGAGTCGATGAGCCAAATGGAACCCTTTGAATTGTCAGACAAATATCTGGAAACCTTCACAGTCACTACCGAAAAAGGCTATAAGCGCTATAACTGGGATACCACCATTTCTCCGCGCGGAATACCCGGATTTGGGGAAGGCTTTGTCAAAGCGGACAGCGATGAACATGATGAAGAAGGTCAGATCACGGAGGACTTTGATGTTCGCGTACGCATGCACGAGAAACGCCTGGCGAAACGTGAACTTTTGTTAGAGGATTATATCGAACCTGAATTTTTGGGAAATAAAGACAGTAAGAACTTAGTGGTTGGTTGGGGATCGACCTACGGCGTGTTGAAAGAGCTGGTCGAATCAACGGATTTGGATGTCAGCTTCATGTATGTCAAACAGCCATTCCCACTGCCATTATCACTCAAAGAGCATTTTGAAGGTAAAAATGTCATTGTTGTCGAAAACAACGCCACCGGACAATTTGCCAATATCCTACGATTAGAACTGGATGTCAAAATCGACAGTAAGATACTTAAGTATAACGGAGAACCCTTCCATATCGAAGAAATTGAAGCTAAAGTCAAGGAGGTGTTGAAATGAGCAAATTTGAATTTGATCGCGAATTAGATATCGCGTGGTGTCCGGGGTGCGGGAACTTTCCGTTGCGCAACGGACTGATCAAAGCATTGAAAGAACTGGATTTGGATCCGACGCAAGTCGTGTTCTCATCCGGAATCGGACAGGCAGCCAAAATGCCTCAATACATTGATGCCAACTATTTCAACGGTTTACACGGCCGTGGGTTGAGTGTGGCGCAGGCCATTCAGTCCGTCAATCCGAAGTTGACCGTAATCGCTGAAGGCGGAGATGGGGATATGTATGGAGAAGGCGGCAATCACTTGTTGCACAACATCCGCCGCAATCCCAACATTGCTCACATCGTCCATAACAATATGATCTACGGTCTGACCAAAGGTCAGGCATCACCAACCTCGCAAAAAGGCATGGAAACCAATGTTCAGGTCAGCGGCGTATACAATGAACCGCTAAATCCAATCGCATTGGCTCTGGCTTTAGGCGCAACTTTCGTAGCAAGAGCTTTTACCGGGGATACGGAACGGACCAAAGACATCATCAAAGCTGCCATTCAACATGACGGTTATGCCTTGGTTGACATATTCCATCCATGTCCGACGTTCAATAAGATCAATACGTTTTCATGGTATAAAAACAATACGTACTGGTTGGATGAAACGCATGATCCATCGGACTTGAAGAAGGCAATGGATATGGCAATGAACGATGAAAAGTATGCCTTAGGCATTTTGTATAAGAAAGAAGGTCAGCCGACCTTTGATCAGGTTCATCCGGTATATAAGGATGATCAGACACCGATCGTTATGCGCAAGCGTGATATCAAACAAGTACAAAAATTAATTCGCTAGTTATTAACCGGAGAAATCCGGTTTTTTTGTGAGATGTTCTGCATGTTTCATTCTTGAGGGAAAATCGGTATGTAATAAAGTCGATAGTAATACAGTAAAAGAAATGGTAAATCTGTACCATCCAAAGAAAATGAGTTATAATAATGATAGAATTTGAAAAGTTATGCAGTTATTTGATAGAAAGTAGGCCATGCATGATCAACAACGGAATGAACCTTACCTTTGACCTAGAGTCAATGGAACTCATCTATAACCAAGAGAACTTCGGTCCGATTACCGAGAAACGAAGACTGGATGATGTCCGAGCTACCTTACGCGACCCTCATGCGGATGGCCCTGAAATTCTCTATAGTATCGCGATGGATGTCGGACTTAAAAAAGACAAAGAAACATTGATTGAGAGAAATCTTCTCTACGGCGCATGCCTTTATAACAAAGGCCAAGTCGGAGATGAACCGGTCCGTTCTCAAGGGCACATTCACTTTCAGTCACCATCCTGTCAGTGTTCGACCGGTGAGCTTTATGAAATCTGGCATGGCAAGGCGATAGTCTTCATGCAAGAAAAAGCCTCTGATCACCCAGGTCGGATATTCGCAGTGGAAGGTGATGCGGGTGATGTCATCCTTGTACCCCCGGGATGGGCACATTATACCGTCAATGCCAATCCCAATGAACTCATGGCGTTTGGTGCGTGGTGTGTGCGGGATTATGGCTTTGATTATAAAGATGTAAGAGAACACCGCGGATTAGCGTATTACCCCATCGTCAATGACTCAGCCATTGACTTTATCCCTAATCCGCACTATCAACAAGTCGATATCATTCGAAAAAAACCAAGAAAATACTTGGAGTTCAATCTGGACTACTCAAAATCGCTGTATGAGCAGTTTCAGGATGATCCCAGTCGATTTGACTTTATTCCCAATCCGGCTCTTGTGGCGGATTTATGGGAAAAATTTACACCCTAGGAGGTCATATGGAAATCAGAAAGCCAAAAAACATACAAGCTTTTCTTACCGGTGTGATTGAAGGAGAACAAGTTTCTCACTACGTCAAACCGTATAAAGATGTCGTTCAAATCTATAAAAATAAGGATGAAAATCTTTCCTTAGATACAGTAATGTATGAAGTGTATTCACTTTTCGATCAGGATGACAAATCTCTGTTATGGGGATTGACGATCATGCATCCGATCACAGTCATGCAAGAATGCAACATGACCCGCGGACATTACCATTCCGATCAGAATCAGCCGGAAATATATTTCGGACTGGCCGGCCGTGGATTATTGTTGTATATGCGTGAGGATGAGATATTTGCGGAAGAAGTATTTGAAGGTTCGATTCATTATATCGACGGGAAATATGCGCACCGCCTCATCAATACCGGCAGTACGGACTTCAAAGTAGGTGCATGCTGGTCAAAACTGGCCGGACATGACTATAAAGCCATTGAAGAAAAGCCGTTTTCTGTGCGCGTCTTCAAGAAAGATGGTAAAATTGTCTTAGAATGATGCGGAGGAAACATTATGCAAACCTGGTTCAAATTTAAGCCGACGTATAAAGAGATGATTTGGGGTGGTAACCGTCTGAAAACCGAATTCGGCTATGACATCCCATCCGATCAAACCGGCGAAGCCTGGATCATCAGTGCCCATCCTCAAGGAGAATCCGTTGTTGAAAACGGAGATGCGGCCAATGTGCCGTTGAGTCAGTTATACAAAATGATCCGGCCGTATTTTGGCCCAGGCAAAAATGATGAGTTTCCGATCATGGTGAAAATCATCGATGCCAATAAAGATTTAAGCATTCAAGTGCATCCCGATGATGAATATGCCCGCAGAGTCGAGAATTCGTTGGGCAAATCGGAAAGCTGGTATGTTTTGGACTGTCAGCCAAACACCCGGATGGTCATGGGTCATCATGCGCGCAGCAGTGAGGAGTTCAATGCTCACTTACTCTCCGGAAATTATGATACACTTTTTAGAAATCTGACCATCAATAAGGGAGACTGCTTCGATGTATCATCCGGAACCATTCACGCCATCTGTGAAGGGACTTTGCTTTACGAAGCCCAGGAAAACTCCAACGTGACTTATCGCGTATACGATTATGACCGTAGAGATGCCAAAGGCAACAAACGCGAACTTCACATCCGAAAAGCCATGGAAGTGACCAAATCGCCATGCAAACCGGATCCCATCGAAACCAAACCCATCATCATCGGTGAAAACCGTGTAACGTATCTGGTCGAAAACGAGTATTTTCAAATGAGAAAGTATGAAATCAACGATCAGCTGACCATGGAGTTAAGTGATGTGTTTATGATCGTCAGTGTCATTGAGGGAGAAGGAAAAATCAATAAGAACCCAGTCAAAAAAGGGGAGAACTTTATTGCACTTCCGAAAGAAGAAAAGCTTTTGATTGAGGGACGAGTAAAATTGCTGATTGTCGAACCCAAAGCCGAAAAAATGATGTAGAGCGGAAAATCCGCTCTTTTTTTGATTCGTGTTGTACAATAAGGACAAGGAGACAGGATACTTATGAAAATAAAGTGCACGCTGGCCATCAGTCTGGACGGATATATCGCAGATGAGCATGGCGGATATGACTGGATTTCAGGGGATGGGAATAAGGATAACGATAC
>JANJWY010000090.1 GCA_024709285.1 Erysipelotrichaceae bacterium | reverse complement strand
CAAACAGCAACATGGGGTACTTCGCCTGGTAAATCATATGATTATACGCATTGGCCTTGCCTTCAAGAGAAAAGGATATGACTTTCAGTTCGATGTGTGGTGCAAACGGAAAACCGGTCAGTGTTTCTATGCTGTCTTTTTCCTTACGATCATCGACGACAATCAGCTCTAAAGCATCTGCTTTTAAACTGTTAATCCACATCAGAAATGCTTGGATATCGGTGGGTTGATGCTGACAATGATAGCCTATGGTGAGTTCCATGATTTCACCTCTGTTTCTTATGTCTTAATTATAACTGAACACGACTTTATTGAAAAGAAAAACGGCAATTGAGTTTGCCGCTTATCTCTTGCTAAACAGGGTAGATACATCTTTGCCAATCGCTATAAACGCAACAAAGTAAACAATGATTTCCAAGCGGCCGAGCATCATGCCGATGATTTCCGTCCAAAGCACACCCAACGGAGCATTGATGGCCGTGATCCCTACGGAAGTGCCAACCGTTCCCAGAGCAGAAGCAAACTCAAACAATGAATCCTGAAACGAATATCCATAGAGGCTGATGATCAGGCTTCCGGCAATCAAAAGCAAAAAGTAAAGAAACACAAACTGAAAAACATCCAAAGTCTGATGACTCGCCAATGCCTTTGCCCCATCGGCCTGATGCAGAATCACATCTTTGATGACTTGTTTTGGCAAAAAGCGCTTTTTAATGCTGAGAATCAGTGATTTTAGCATGACGACGATACGAAACTGCTTTATCCCGCCGGCAGTTGATCCGCTGCCACCGCCAATCACCATAAAACCTATCAGTAAGATCACTGCGACCGGGCGCCAGTGCGAATACACCGTAATTGAAAAACCCGTCGTCGTTATCGCAGAGGCCGCCTCAAAAAATGCCTGTCGTATCGTGATCGTCGCAGAAAAATAACCGATCATGGATAACAGTCCGGTCAGCAGGATGAGTGCTGTGAAAACAAACTTCACTTCATCCATGCGAAATATCTGTTTATATCTTTTATTCACCAACAGTAAATGTCCGGCGAAGTTGGTATTGCCTAAAATCATCAGAATGACCGTAATGAACTCAATAGGAATACTTTCATAAGCCGCTATACTGTCAGGGGTCACAGCAAACCCGCCCGTCGATAATGCGGCCATCGAAATATTGATGGCATCAAACAGCGGCATTCCAAAAATCACATACAAAACCACACCAATGACCATATAAGCCGAGTAAATCATCATCACGATTCGTGCGGATTTTGATATATTTGGCATCAGCCGATCATTGTGACCTTCCGCCGAAAACAGCCGCATGCCATAGGTTTCCGATAGTATCGCAAATACCACCAAAACCAACCCGACACCGCCAAAAAACTGAATGACACTTCGATGGAGCAAAAATATAGCCGGTATTTTGGTGACATCGACAACGGACAATCCGGTCGTAGTCCAACCGCTGACCGCCTCAAAGATCGACCCGGTAAAATGCAATTGCCCGGAAATAAGAAAAGGTAATGCTGAGAATATTACGGCAGATATCCAGGAAAGCACCACGATGATAGCATCTTGGCCGCTAACAAGCTTTCTCTGCTTATGATCTTTTCCAATCGAAATGCACAGATAGGAAAAAGCAAAAGCAAAAACTGAGGATATTAAAAAATACAATCCATAACTCCATTCTGACGGATAAAAAAGCAAACTGAAAAGCGGCAGTAACAGCACAACAGCCACAAACCTGCACAACATGCCGACATAATAGAATACACACCGATATTTATCGCTGAAAATCCACATGATATTATCCCTTTTTACTCAACGTATTCATCAAATCTTCTTTTGAACCATCATTAAACAAGCAAATCAGCTTATCGTTTGGATAAATAAGTGTATCCCCTTTCGGTATGATACTTTCTCCGGTGCGAATGATGCAGGCAATAATGGATTGTTTCGGAATGTCAATTTCACTGATCGGCTTAAAGCAGACCGCAGCATCCTCTTCCACCACTGTCTCAATCAACCCGACCTTGCCCTGCTCAATCGGAATGTAATTTTCAATATTGCGCAATGTCGCTAACTGCTCGATCATATTGGCAACAATGTATGTTGAACTGATGACATTGCTCACCCCGAGCAGCTTGAAAATTTCGACATTTTTAGGATTTGATACCGTACAGAAAACTTTCTTAACTTTAAAAATCTGCTTTGCCATCTGACAGGCAATCAGGTTATCCGCATCCGAGGGCATCATAGCAATAAAAATTTCACTGTTTTCAATGTGCAGATCTTCATATAGAAACGGTTTTGTGCCATCTCCGCAAGCAACGATAGCTTCCGGATACTTATGTGACATTTCTACGCAGAAATCTTCCGTATCGTTGATCAATGTGACATGCATCTTCCGCTTGATCAGTGCATTGGCAAGAAAATCCGCTTTCTTTCGGCCACCGACAACAACAACGCGATATACACTCATATACAGCCCCCGATGGCCTTTTCAAACTCAACCACCGATAGTTTGGAGGTATCAATGAAATCAATATTATACTGCTGACACAAAGGTTCTTTTGAAGAATCATAAATACGACACAAAACTTTATCCACCTTAAAAATCCGCGAACAAATCTCAGAAATCATGAGATTCACATTATCTTTATCGGTGACCGCAATCATAAGATCCGCTTGGTTGACCCGTGCATCGATCAGCGTCTGAATATTCTCAGCATCACCGACAAACGTATATCCGCTGAAATCATCCGAAAGTTTGCGAAAAGCATCTTCATCTTTATCAATAACCGTTACTGCAATGCCTTCAGACGACATTTTCGAAGCAATGGTTGCGCCAAGTCGGCTGCAACCGATGACTACCACTTGTTTATTGCTTATTTTAGCCATGATGATCACCGTTTTGAACTTGTTGACGTCTCTCTTCAAAAGAAAGTTCATCAGCTCCAAAGTTCGGATGTCTTTGTGTATGACAATTATTGTCGCTGCACCGAATCATATTCTCAATGGCCGGACGATATGTGCCGTCAAATACATTGGCCGCCCGGTAATGACGCATGGCCATTTCCCTGTTTCCTTGATATTCATAAATCACGCCAAAAAGATTGTGCACTTGAGGGGAGCGATCGTTGATCAAAAGTGATTTGACCAGAATTTCCTTCGCAGCCATAAAATGCAATTCTTTGATAAGCCGTTCAGCTTCATGTAAATATTTATGCAATTGATCGTAGTTTATTTCTTCCATAATATAACCTCCGTAGTTATTGTAATGGAAAGAAAATAAAAACGGTGTTAAGGGAACCTGACACCGCATAAATATTCTATAAAGATTTACTCATCATTGAATCTGTAACCCACACCTGTAACTGTGAGGATATATATTGGCTGAGTCGTAGAGGGTTCAACCTTCCTTCTTAAATTCGCCATGACGACCCTCAGATTTTGTGCATCTCCTTCAGTTGCTGTATTTCCCCACACCTCCTTGATTATCATTCGGCTCGTACATACTCTCCCCTGATTTTTGGCGAGGAAAAGCAGTATTTGGTGTTCAATGGGAGTTAGGTGAATTTCTGTCTCAGATAAGTAAATCCTGCCTTTATCAAATCTATGGTAAGATCCCGATACGAAAATTCACTAGGAGTAGTAATCGAAATGTTTTTCTGAGCAACATGACGGAATGCCACACGTATGCGCGCAAGTAACTCTCCGGAATTAAATGGTTTTGTCAGATAGTCATCGGCACCGGCATCCAAGGCAGCAACTTTTGAAGGATGATCATCTCTGGCAGTGACTACAATGATATTTGCATTGATCAGCGTTCTATAC
>JANJWY010000259.1 GCA_024709285.1 Erysipelotrichaceae bacterium | reverse complement strand
CAAGGCGATCATCGAAAATCTGCGCAGCGGTTTCGGTGCTCAGGGCGGTTCGACCTTTACGATGCAATTAGTCAAAAATACGTATTTTGCCTCAGAAGAAAGCAATGCGGATGTCACGATCGAGCGGAAAGTTCAGGAAATATCCCTTGCCATTCAGCTCGAAAATGAAATGAGCAAAAAACGCATTCTTGAATTATATGTCAATAAAGTCAATTACGGTGTTCCATCTTCTTATGGGATTTATAATGCCTCGCAATATTATTTTGGAAAACAAATCGAACAGCTCACTTTGAGTGAAGCCGCTTATCTTGCCGGAGTAGTTAATGCCCCCGGAAGATACCAAGCTTATAAAAGTATTGATAAAGCTACAGAACGTCGCAATGAAGTGCTTTATTTTATGTTCTACCATGGATATATTACTGAATCCGAATATGAAGCCGCAAAATCCATTAAGCTGGAAGATTTGCTTGCTGGCGATAATCTGGAAGGCACCCCATCACAATATCAGGCGTATATCGATGCCGTTGTTGCCGAAGTCAAAGAACTGACGGGATTTGACCCTGCAGTTGTCCCTATGAATATCTATACGCATATGGAACGATCAACCCAGGAATTGATGGAGGCGATTCAAAACGAAGAAACCACCGTCAAGTTCCCTCATGACCTGTTACAGACAGCCGGTGTGTCCATGGATGTTAAAACCGGTCAGGTCATCGCCATCGGTGGCGGACGGTTCTATTACGGTGAACGACTTTATAATCGTGCGACCGGTGCATTTCATAACCCTGGTTCATCCGTCAAACCTTTACTGGATTATGCCCTTGCATTAGAGTATTTGGGTTATTCGACCGGACATGTGATTTTGGATGAACCGATCATGTGGGGCGGTACAGATAAAGTCGTCAGAAATTTTGACCGCAGTTATAACGGAGAAATCCGGATGATGGAAGCATTGGCCAGATCCATCAACGTTCCTGCGATTAAGACCCTTCAGGAAGTTGTAAATAAAATTGGCAGTGCCAAGGTCGTCGAATATTTGCAATCGCTTGGCTTTTCAAAAGTATTCCGTGGAAACAACGGTTTCGATTTGGGTTATGCCATCGGCGGATCTACTTTCACGGCAACTCCAATGGAAATGCTTGGTGCATATGGAATGCTGTTAAACGGTGGTGTTTATACAAAACCGCATACTGTCAGCCGCATTGAATTCAGAAACGGAGATACCCCGATCGTACCGACCTATGCTTCTGTACGAGTTTTATCCGCCGAAGCCGCTTATCTGACAACCTATATGATGGAATACTCTGTCGATGGACCTTTCGGCAACTATATGAAAATACTGAATCGTGACTATCCGGTGTTTGCTAAATCCGGTACATCCGACTGGGGTTCGGATGGCGAACAATATGGAATCCCTAACGGAGCCGCCAAGGACATGTGGATGGTTTCCGGTACATCCAGATATCTCAATGTTGTTTGGCTGGGATTTGATAAAGCCGTAGCCGGCGAAGGCACTTGGATTACCAGTGCCATTGCCCGAGCCAATATACACGGTCATACCAACCGACTGTTATTGAATCATCAGGAAACATTGGCACAAAGTTTCCCTGCAATCCCCCGTCCTGCCGGTGTTGTCGATATTACGCATGTGCTAGGTGTATTCCCGTATGCTGCGCCGATCGACGGTATGAATCCGGCATTGATTACCTCTGGTATGATCAAACGCGAATTTGCAAATTTAACTACACTTACACCTCCGGCATTGTCGAATTTAACCGATGTAACCGTAGCGATTAGCTCTTCCGGCCCTAACAAAAGAACGATCACTTCAACATTAACAAGCTATCCGATTCCTGAGGATTTGATTTATGCTTCCAATGTGCTTGAAATGGAACTCGATTCCGGGGATGGAATCATAAAAGCCACCGGTGCACGACTGTATCATCCTTCCTGGATTTATGGTCCGGTACGCTACTTTACCAGTGTCAGCATCAACGGCGGAGCCCCGGTAATAACCGCGAGTGAACTGAACGTGATGACGATCGAAGTAGACATTCCGACAAATGGCGATACGACCCTTAATGTATGTGGTTTCTATGCTTTTGAATCTGCTATCAATATCCGCAGCAATCAGATCTGTAAAACAGTCAATGCGGGAGATGCCAATCTGACCGTACCAAAATTTACCGGCGGACCGCTGACAGCATTTATCAACTGGATCACCTCTTACAACCTGAAGACACCGATACTGACGATGGTTGAACCTTTGCTTAAATCACAAATAGGCATCATGACGGATTTGTCTCCGGATGTCGAAGGTCAGGCAATCAAGTCCTCAGACCTGAAGAAAATCACATTTGAAGCATCTTATTATGATAAAAACGTCAGCTTTGCTTCGATCATCAATCAGACCAAGCTCCAAGTTCAGACATTGTGGACAGATTATAAATTTTTCAATGTCACCTTTGAACCATCGGATGCACCGCTAACGGCAACTGTCAAGGAAGTCGTTGTCAACGGAAATGTCGTCACAAGTCAGAAATTATCCTTAAACAACAACATCATCATCCGCTTACAATAAAACGAGTGCTCAATGAGCCACTCGTTTTTCTTTTATGTATCGACACTGATTTTTAAACGGACACGTTTCGCATTGCGGAACTTTCGCTTTACAGTAATATCTTCCGAAAAATATAAACAGATGATGCGCTCGATTCCACCGTTCTCTTTTTATTTTCCTGCGCAGTTTCTCTTCGACTTTTATTACCGAATCATCCGGTTTAGCGAGATACAATCGCTTCGAAACCCGTTCGACATGAGTATCTACGGCAATTGCCGGTACATCAAACCATACGGATAAAACGACGTTTGCGGTTTTTCGGCCGACACCGGCAAGAGACTGAAGATCTTTTCTTCTAGACGGTATTTCACCCTGATATTGTTCAACACATATCTGAGCCATTTCCTTGATCATCCGGGCTTTATTGTGATATAAACCAATGTTTCTGATACAGCTTTCAATTTCCTTGATATCTCCAGCTGACAGCGAACTGACATCAGGGAAACGAGCAAATAATGCCGGTGTCACTTTATTGACGGATACATCCGTTGCCTGAGCGGACAGTATGACAGCAACCAACAGCTCATAAAGACTCGAATGCGTTAATTCGCAATGAGCATCCGGAAACATTTCTTCAAGTGTATCCAGAATCTCACTTGGAGTCAGCATGATCGCTCTCTTCCAATTTTTCTACAGTGATTCCCTTCAGCTTCCATCCTTCAAGAATCTTGTCGATATATGCCATCGATAGTTTCCCCATGATACTTGCCTCACGAAGCGCATATGTAATAAGTTTGTCCGGATAATGTCTGGACCATTGATTAAGTAATGTCAGTTCTTTTTGAGATAAAGGCCGTCCGAATTCATTCTCAACCAAATCAAAAACATCACTGTTGATCGTTACCGATTTTTTCCCGATACTTTCAAAAAGACCGTCCAAATCAAACTCAACTTTACGTGATGATGTCTTCACTGCTACATAACCTCTTGAAATCAACGTGCTTAACCACTGATCGACATGTTGCACATCACAGTTTAATGCTGTTGAAAGCGTCTTGATATCAACGGTCAACCGCTGTTCTAACATATAATCCAACATCAGCAGCAACATGCCCTCTG
>JANJWY010000229.1 GCA_024709285.1 Erysipelotrichaceae bacterium | reverse complement strand
GAAAACTTGTGATTGGATATTTCGACAATGGTGCACAGGGGTAGACTGCTGCTTGAAGCGAGGACATAATATCCTTCGTACAAAATGCCGTCTTGCCAGGTTCCGTCCATTTGACGAACAGCTGTGTTGCTTGAAACCATGACGCCGGAAGCCGTATAGGCTTGTCCGCTTTCATTGGGTTTACAACCCGCACAATCTGCTCCATACCGTGTGATACGGCTAGGAAAGAACACTGCCCCGCGTTGAGGTCTGGCTCCGTACTGATAAACAATCGGAGACGATGGGATCAGTTCTTCTGATCCGGGAATTAATTCTTTTGATAATAAGTTGCCAAATTGATCATATGCCAACATGAAACGCTTCCGTTCAAGCTTCGGCGTTCCGTTGTCTACTTTTGCCGCAATCCAAGAAACTCCACCGGAAACGGTTGTTCCTTGTCTGTATACGGTCTTCGGATTTGCGAGTTTGACCTCTTCAGTCACCTCTTCGATTCGGTATGGCTGACGCACAGTCGCATTTGCAGGTGTCAATGTCTGCAAGACGATTTGCATGTCCGACTCACTGATTGATGAGGTACATGATGTAAGGACGATAACTAAGATGATGCCAACAAACCCTTTTGTTCGTTTGAACATTCATAGTTCTCCTTTCTGCAAGGACAATCGGATGATAACACAATTAATGGCTTTTGTCTAATTTTTGACAGAAAAACGGCTGTTTAAGGCATGTAAGCGCTATTAAACATGATTTTCACAATGATATTTCAAATAATCGGGAATAATTCTCGTAAACTCTTTCCATGAATAAATCCGATTCAATCTCTCTTAATCGAGCGATTTCCAAACCAACCAACTCGACCATGGCCGGCTCATTTCGCTTGCCGCGAAAGGGATGCGGTGTAAGATACGGACAGTCCGTTTCAATAAGCAACCGTTCAATATCAACTGCCTTCGCCACATCTTTGGGAATGTGAGCATTCTTAAAAGTCACCGGGCCTCCCAGCGAAATATACATGCCACACTTGATATATTCATACGCCATCTCGACGCTTCCACTATAACAGTGCATGATCCCGCCTTTAACCGGGCGGTGCTTTTTCAATATTTCCAGCGTGTCCTGTGAGGCATCTCGCATGTGCACGATGATGGGCACCTGATAACGATTGGCCAACGCAATCTGACGGATAAAAACCTCTTTCTGCTCTTCCTTATTATCCTTATGCCAATAATAATCAAGTCCGATCTCACCAATCGCCCTCAGTTTACCTTCCCTTAACATATTCTCCAGTGTCTCAAATCCACCCTGCGGAATTTTATCCAAATCCGATGGATGATACCCGAAAGCTACATCGAACATACCAAACTCGTCATTCAATCTAAAAGCCTTTCTTGTTTCTTCTTCACTCAAAGCTACGATCATGATTCGCGAAACATTACGTTCTTGCGCACGGGCAATAATCAGTGGCAAATCCTGATCATACTCCGAATAAGCCAAATGCGCATGCGAATCAATCCATCCTACTTTTCCCATACACTGCTACCGGCGATTACATCATGTATTGAGCCATGTTCATCCCTTACTAACATATAAATCCCATTAATAACTGTCAGAAAGGCCAGAGGTCCGGTGATAGATACCGCTTTGACGAAACTGCGCAATAGTATCGTCCATATATCGGGCTCACCTTTCGGTTGAAGTCCTAAAACCTCAAGCCCGACAACCTTCTTTCCAATGGTCGTCTGAAAGATATACAGGCTTACTACTTCATAGAAGAAAAACAGTGTGATTCCTATGGCAGATATCGCAAACAAGCCCCGAATCACTCGAATGACAGGAATCAAGCTGATGATCAATCGTAAAATACCAAATAATACTGTTAAAATCAAGGTGGGGACAGAGATGATCAGTCCGTCAATAACAAATGCTATAAGCCGTTTAACCGCAAGTTCCATGATTTCCTACTTTCCTAGACAGAAGCGTCCAAATATTTCATCCAACAGTTTGGGTTGGTTCTGATTGTTTAATATAGCCGTAAGTGAGGCATAGGCTGCCTGTAAATCAATCGTGATAACATCAATTTCCATGCCGTTTTCAATCGCCGTGATTGCGGACTCCATCGACTGATAAGCAGCCATCGCAAGTCCTATCTGCCGCTGGTTGCTTAATGTGGGTTGTGAAACGGCTATCTGATGATGTGCGAACAAGTCTTCGATTGCATCAATCAGCGGTCCGATGTCCTGATTTAAAGCACTGACATACAAACCTTCATCCATCCTCTTAATATCGGACTTGTTATATACAATGATGCGTTGCTTGTCTTTCGTCAGTTCCAGTAGTTGATGATCGTAATCATCTGCATCGGCCGAAGCATCCAACACCAAAATAACCAAATCTGCCTCTTGCATCGCTTGTTTTGTCTTATTGATCCCAATCATCTCCACGCGGTCTTCCGTTTCACGTAAACCTGCCGTATCGATCAGATGCAATGTAACATTTTTAAGCCGAATCCATCCTTCCACCAAGTCACGGGTAGTTCCGGCAATTTCAGTTACGATGGCCTTCTCTTCTTCCAATAAGGCATTCAATAAACTTGATTTCCCGACATTGGGTTTTCCAAGTATGACCGTCTTGACTCCTTCACGAACGATTTTACCGCTTTTCGACCGATCGATGATATTCGCCAGATCCAGTAACCATTGTTTTGCCTTTGGATAAATATTATCTTCGGTCAGTTGGATGATATCCTCATACTCCGGATAATCAATATTGACCTCTATGTGAGCGATGATCGACAATAAGTCGTCCAGCAATGGTTGTAACAGTTTTGAAACACTCCCCCGCACACCCGCAATCGCCAAGGCTGCACTCTGTTCGCTATGCGCCTTAATCAAATCGATGACCGACTCTGCTTGAGTCAAGTCGATTCTTCCGTATATATATGCCCGCTGCGTAAACTCACCGGGATTGGCCAATCGGGCACCCAAGGACAGAATGAGTGTCAGAATGCGTTGAGTGACGACGATTCCCCCATGACAGTTGATTTCAACGATATCTTCGGTCGTATATGTTTTCGGTGCGCGAAAAAGCGATAGAAGCACTTCATCAACGATCATTCCGGTTTGCGGATCTTTGATAAACCCGTATTGCATCGTGTGACTTTTCTGATCTTTCACAGACTTCGAAAACAGGGCATCCGCAATCAAAATGGCATCCGAACCGCTGATAC
>JANJWY010000180.1 GCA_024709285.1 Erysipelotrichaceae bacterium | reverse complement strand
AAGATACGAAAAAGACTTTTATGAGTATCCGGCCGCATCAAAAAATCATCACGACTTTTTGGGTGGATTAGCAACCCATGTGGTCGCGATGATTGATTTGGCAGACGAAATCTGTAAACGCTATGAAATTTTGAACAGAGATTTATTGATTGCCGGTATTTTGACTCATGATTTGGGAAAGGTCATCGAGTTATCCGGACCGGTTTTGACGGAATATACCACACAAGGCAAACTGTTGGGGCATATTTCCATGATGCAATCCATCGTTTATGAACTGGCACTTACCAAAACCTGGCAGGACAGCGAACAGATCACATGTCTGCGCCACATGATCCTGTCCCATCACGGACAATATGAATACGGTTCACCCGTGTTGCCAATGTTGGCTGAAGCTGAAGTGCTCCATCTGATCGATAATCTCGATGCCCGACTGAACATGTTTGAGAAAATGATTGAGATAACCGACGTCGGACAATTCTCTCAACGGATATTCTCATTGGAAAATCGCAGTTTCTTCCGCACAAAATGAAAAAGGGATTAAATCCCTTTTCTTTTTACTCCCGATTGAATCGGTTGATTTGAAATGTCTGAATGGCCATGCTGATCAGATTGACAACAACGATGATGACAACGACATTGCGCTGAGCCCATATCCATAAGTTCTGGAGTTCAACACTTTCCGGAGCGATTTGCGCTGCCAGATCGACATTGAGGAAATTTCCGTTGATCAATACATAAGCGAAGAAGATGAAACTGAGAACATTTAACACCAATCGAAACCACATGGTATTTCTTGTCTGATTGCGCAATGCCATTGCGATACCATCACTGATCGCATTGAGAGCTATAGCGATAGAAATCAGAGGTACCCATGTTGAAGCATTTTGCATATTGAAAATCGGTATGATTTCCTTCAATGTACCCTGATCAAACATATAGACACCAAACAACTCAAGCCGGGTGTTCAGTAAAATCAAGAAAATTATGGCAAACAGAAACCCGACAAGCCCCTCAATACGATCACTCTTTTTTGAGTTGCGCTGTGATTTTGGCAGATCCTTGACACTCCAGTCATCCAAATCGACGTCCACATGTTTCAAAACGCCGACTTCCTCAAATCGTTCAACACCTGCAAAAATAAGAGTAACCCAGGCAATGGCTTGAACGACACCCATAAATATGGAACCCAACCACTGAACAAGCGTTTGAAAAATCGAAGCATCCGTTGAAAACAGATACTGTACACTCAAAGCCACGGTTATACCTAAGGCGACCGCTCCGGACACGATTTTTGCGATCATCACATAGGTCGGATAGTATCGCGGACCGATGAGATAGGCTTTCTTGTCTAAATACTGATCTGCCAGTAAGCGTGGATTGCCCATCTTCGATAAAACGGATACGACAGCATCTTTTTCAGACATACCACCGGCAGTAAGCTCGTCAACCATGTCCAAAATGTTGGTAGTAAGTTCTTTTTTAATTTCCGACTGCGATTTTTGCGGCAGGTATCGAATGACTTCCGATACGTAGATAGTGATTTGGTCCATGTTATTCCTCCCTGATCAGACATTGACTGATGATTTGATTAAGCTGATTCCATTCCGAAGTCAATTGCTTCAGTAACTCTTCTCCTTGCGAGTTAAGCTTGTAATAGCGCCTTGGCCGATTCTCATATATATCCCAACTGCTATCCAGCAATCCTTGCTTTTCCAACCGTCTCAACAACGGATAGAGGGTACCGGCATCAATATTCATGCCCTTGTCCGTAATTTTCTGAATCAGTGAATAACCGTACTCCTGGGTATATAGCTGACTGAGCACGGAAAGGATCAGTGTACCTCTTCGCAACTCCAATACTAAGCTTTCAAGTAATTCTTTGTTATCTGCCATGTCATCACCTTCCTGTTGAATATACTATACTATGTGATACACACTATTGTCAATAGGATAATAATAAAAAAACCGGAAATTCCGGTCATTTTTTTAGTATATTTTCAATTCTCTTTATATCCGCTTCAGGATTTTGCTTAAACTTAAGAATCAGCCCGTCCTCAGCCGAATAACGGGGGATAATATGCACATGGAAATGCATGACAGTCTGACCAGCTACAGGATTGGCATTGGTTAAAACATTGACACCCTTGGCATTGAGTTTAGTAACGATCTGCTTGCTCAGCATTTGAGTAACGGAAGAAATTTTGCTTAACAAGACGGGTGGACAATCTAAAATGTTCTCAAAGTGATCCTTGGGCATGACCAGCGTATGACCGTCGGTAACCTGTGCCAAATCAAGAATGGCACAAACATCCTCATCTTCATAAACAATAGAAGCCGGGATTTCTTTATTAATTATTTTACAAAAGATACACATATTCACTCCTCCTCGAGGATATTCTAACACAAACATAAAAAATTCGAAATGTGCTTATGTTTTTCTGCAAATTGCGTTACAATAAAGCAAACATGGTTAAGGTGGTGCAGCTTGTGGAAAAAAGCCCGATAATCAAAGAGCGTGACATTTTTGAGCATATACGACAAGCCGAATCGTTAGAACGTACATCCGTTAAAGATATGATGGAACATGCCCAAATGGCTTATCAACTCTCGCAAAAAGGCGGATACCAGCGATTGATGTTGCACAGCTTGTATCTGGTTGGTAAAGCACATATGCGATCTGGGAACATGGAAGAAGCCAATCAAGCGCTTTTTGAGACTTTTAAACAAGTAAAGAATACGGGAGATTTGTTTCTTGAAGCAGAAATCCTCAACACATTGGGAACCTCCCATGTTTACATGCACTTTTATGACCTCTCATTTTCCTATTATCAGCAAGCCTTACTGACGGCAAAGAGTCTGGAAGATAAAATACTGATCGCAAAAATCCTCAATAACATCGGTGAGATATACAATGAACTCGGCGATTTGGATCAAGCGCTGAAATACTATCAGGAGAGCCTGGATAATTTTGGCGAACATCAGCTTCGTGCCACTCAAATCGTCAATATCGCTACGGTTTATATGAAAAAAGGCGAATGGGAGAATGCCTTTTCAATGTTGTCCGAAGGGCGGAGAATCGCTGAAGATAACAATGATTTAATGATGAAATCAGTATCTCTGAAATATCTCAGCGAGATTTCCCGAAAAAAAGGTAATTACGCAGATGCTACGGATTATCTTAACCGAAGCATTGAAATTTATCGTGAAACCAATGAAATGTATCACATCGCCGAAGCTTATATGGAATTTTTCAATATCCACATGGATAAAAAAGAATATGATCTGGCTTTTAAGGCCTTGCAAGATTCTCTTAACATCGCTCAGGAAATATCCTCATTGCCTCTACAAGCCAACATATACCCGCTTTTTGTCCGACTGTTTGAACAAACCAACGATTTCCAACAAGCACTTGAATATGCGAAACGGAAATTTGCTGTGGATGAGGAAATTGAAGAGGATGCACGAAAATTGAATTTGCGCGGACTGAAGATTCAGTTGGAAGCGATGAGTTCGTTCAGGGAAAAAGAAACCTACCGGTTGTTAAACGATCAATTGGAGCGCAAGGCCAATGA
>JANJWY010000179.1 GCA_024709285.1 Erysipelotrichaceae bacterium | reverse complement strand
GAAGGAAGATGAACTGCGCCTGTTTTGTCAAAGTCACAGAATCAAAGCATCCTACAAATATTTGACAGATACGACTGTATATACTTTTGAAGGCAAATATTCGCATGCATCGACACCGCAGCAAGGTCAAAATGCGGCTGTGTATGCCCTTAACTTCGTTGCTGCTGCTTATCAGGATGAAGCTGCTGCAGCATTAAGTGCATGTCTGTACAGTTATCATGGTACCGGTTTGAACATTGAGTTCAATGGTGCTCATATGCGAGATCTGACGATGAACCTTGGTATCATTCATGTTGAGAAGAACTCATTTGATTTGACCTTGGATATCCGTTATCCCAATGATGTCGATTTCGATTTTTGTATCAGCAATATCAAAAGCACATTGTCAAAGGCCGCTCCTTGGATATCTGTGGAAGTCATTGCTCATAAGGAACCGCTGTTTGTCGATCCGAATTCCGATTTGGTCAAAACACTTCATGATGTTTACCGTCAAGTCAGCGGGGATGATTTTACACCGTTGAAAACGATGGGCGGAGGAACTTATGCCCGCACCTTACCCAATTTCGTTGCTTATGGAATGGCCTTTCCATTACGTAAACTGCCGGATTTTGCGGGTGATGCCCATCAGAAAGATGAAGCAATTGAGATTGAATCCCTTGTCATGGCGAGTGCGATTTATGCTCAGGCACTATATAAATTAGCTTATGAGAATGCGAAATAAACCTTGGGCAACTGCCTTTTTAGAGACATTCGGTGATGCACTGATCAGCGATCCGACGCAATTGGTATCCAATTGGAAAAAGCGTCTCAACTGCGAAATATTGCATGTGGAAATAGGCAGTGGCAAAGGCGACTATTGGAATAAAATGGCACACCTGTATCCGAGTCAAGGTTGGATAGCGATAGAAAAAGACCGTAATGTAGCGGCAACGTGTTTAAAGAAGCATATGGAACAGATATTGCCGACGATGGCTTTGATCAATTTGGATGCCAAAGATATCTCGACCTGGTTCGCTAAAGGAGAAATTGATGTATTACATTTAAACTTCTCCGACCCATGGCCTAAAAAAGGGCATAGTAAGCGTCGTTTAAGTCATGGCATATTTCTTAAGGAGTATGCTCGCTTGCTTTCAGATTCCGGTGAGATTCAAATGAAAACGGATAACAGCTCTCTTTTTGAGTTTTCTTGCGTTGAGATGAGTAATCATGGGTTTATATGCAAGGAATTATCTGTTGATTATCGGCGGGTCGAGCATCCGGAAGATGCAATCACCGAATATGAACAGCGCTTTTTGGATTTGAATCAACCGATTTATCGGGCTGTCTGGAGGAAGAAAGATGAGTAAAGAATATTTGATGAAAACGTTGGCTGACTTATCGCAGATTTATGGTGTGAGCGGTCAGGAACAATATGTTTCCCGTTACTTGAAAAATGAATATCTAAAGTACACCGATGAAATCATCTACGATAATCTGGGAAGTATTTTTGCGGTCAAACGCAGTAAAAAGAAAAACGCAAAAAAGGTCATGATTGCCGGTCATATGGATGAGGTCGGTTTTATCGTCAAGACGATTACGAAAACCGGTTGTCTTACCTTACATCCGATTGGCGGATGGTGGTCTCAGACATTGCTTGGTCAGCGCATCGCCGTTGTCAATGGCAAGGGAGAAGTTTTTAAAGGTGCGATCGGATCAATTCCGCCCCACTTATTAACTGAAGCCGATCGGGCCAAGCCGATGGAAATTAAGAACATGCTTGTCGATATCGGAGCCAGAAATAAGGAAGAAGTCGAGAAAATGGATGTTCGTCCGGGTGATATGGTCGTTTTGGAGGGTGATTTTCAAGTTTTGGCCAATGGCAACCGTCTGTTAGCAAAAGCTTTTGATAACCGATATGGCTGTGCGATGGGATTAGCATTATTGGAGGCATTTAAAGACATCGATCTTGATGTCGACTTATATGTAGGAGCCACGGTTCAGGAAGAGGTTGGTTTACGCGGTGCACAAACCGCCGCATCCATGATCGATCCGGATATGGCTTTGGTGTTTGATTGCTCACCGGCAAATGATGCTTCCGGAGATGAAACAGCTTTTGGTCAGTTGGGGAAAGGGCTTTTGATTCGTTTTGTGGATGCCAATTACTTGCCCAATCGCTGCCTGCTGGACAAGCTGATTGAGGTTTGTAATCAGGAGTCATTGCCATATCAATACTATATTTCTATGGGTGGAACGGATGCCGGAGCTATTCATAAAAACACCGATGGTGTGGTTACGCTGACGATGTGCATATGTGCGCGTAACATTCATACCAACAGTTCGATCATCGACCTGTTTGATCTTGATGTTGCGTATCAGGCTGCAGTGAAGTTTGTCGGCGGGTTGAATGATGAGCAGATTTCTGCTATGATTTCTTGTAATCAATAGTGAACGGAGGCGGGCAGATGCGGAAATACGTGATCATTTTCATATTATTTATCAGCGGATGCTCTGTATCCGGTGTTTCTCTTACTCAGCAGATTGATGCAAGTGTTGCCTTTGTGTCAGCTCAGCCAGCAATATCAACTCAAAACAACCACTCTCCGCTGTACAGCTATTATTTGCCGCGGAATCTTGGCCGACGTGAATCAAATCAGTTATCCGCAACTTTACTCAGTCACGGTGAGGAAATCGTCTTAAGTCTGGATATTGCATCGATCATCATGAACCGTTTTTATCGCATACAGCTAGCCGGACAATTGCGCCCGTTGTATGGAACTGATAATGCAATTGCAGTAAAGAATGGATCGTTTAAGGAAAATAATGGAACGACGACAGATTTCAGAATCGTTGTTTTGCCTTTTACCGAAGATCTTTGGATGGTTTATGTTCAAAGTCAGAATTTCTTGGTTAGTGCGATGTTACCAAAGTCGAAAATTCAACCGGTTTTATCCGATATGCTCATCGTTCTTCGCAATGCCAAAGCTCAGTCCAATGATGTTATTAATTTGTTTTCAAATAAGGTTGTTGTCGATTATGATCGCATTTCAAAAGAGCTTATTGAATTTATCGCTCCTGAGTCCGGAACGATCGTTGATATGCTCAAACTGATAACCGGTGATTTTGATTTTGATGAAACCTTGCCGGATGATTATTATGATGATGATGTCATTGAAATCCCGGTTGAAGAACCAAAAGAAGAGGGCGAGGAGGGTGTTGAAGGTGTCGAATAATTCCGTAGTTATCAGAGCTTTTATGCATCATGAATTCTCAAAAGTACTGATGATTAAGTTTTCCGATGATCCCGTGCATTCGATTGTGAGAAAGACGGATGCCGTATTGCTGTATAATACCGAATCAAAATTGATCGGAGTTAACTTACTCAATACACCTTTTAGTTATCATGGTTATATAAGACCGGATGATCCTTTGAGAAATTATATTGAGAAGAGGTTGTCCTTGTTAGATTTGGATATCGAAATCGATCAAAACTCATATTTCGTCAGTGGCAGAATATTGAAAACGTCTTTACATCCGGATTCTGATCATCTGAATGTATGTTCGGTTGATATTGGGGAAAAAACTGTAAATATTGTCTCTTCGGCTAAAAATGTAAAAGAGAACATGGTTGTGGCCGTCGCATTACCGAAAGCGGTACTTCCTGATGGAACGCTGATAACGGAAAGTAAAGTCGCCGGTATCGCCTCGCATGGAATGATGTGTTCATTGTCAGAAATTACCGGGGGAAAAAAGCCGGTTAAGGGTTTGATTGAATTACCGAAAGGCACCGTATGCGGTTCCGTATTGGACATCGCCGGTCTGGGAGAAACGCTATGTTGAAAAAATTCTTGTCCTTGTTTTTTGAAGAAGAGGAAGTCGTTGAAGAAGAGACTGTCGAAGTAAAAGTCGAACCTGTCGTCAAAAAGGTTGAGGTCAAAAAACCGGATCTGAAGAAGGCTGAGAACGGCAAGAACACAGACAAGTCAGAACCTGTTGAGATTATAAAGGTCAAGGAAAAAGAGTTTGTCGATATCAAGGCAGATGATTTTGAGGTTGCGGAATATAAGCCGGCCATTAAGAAAATTGACATTGACAAGGAAAAGGATATTGAAGTCAAACCTATTCGGCGGCCGGTTAAACCGGAGTCAAAACCGTATGAATTCTCGCCGGTAATCAGTCCGATTTTTGGTGTATCTGACAAAGAAATGCCGATAAAAACCGTAGTGCAATCCATGCCGGTGGAAGAAAGTAAAAGTATTCTGGGGACAATCATCAGTCCTATCTATGGAATTACTAAAAATCAGAGTCGTCCTGCGGAAGCGAAAGCTACAGCATCCATTGAAAACCTAACGCTAGAACAAATGTTAGGAGTCGAAAAAAGCGAGAATTTCATGCAGGACAGTTTTGAATTGGCTGAGCTGGAGCAACAACCCTTGAGTAAGGGGAAGCCGAAAACGCTGATGAGCCTTTTTGAGGAAGAAGAGGAGAGCGAATGATATTTCTAATTGGAATCAAAGGAGCCGGAATGGCGGCATTGGCATGTATGCTGCATGACATCGGTGAGTCCATTTCCGGCAGTGATATTGAAAAACACATCTTTACAGAAGATGAATTGCACCGTCGCAATATTCCGGTTTATCCTTTTTTGACCCATGAAATCATGGATCATTCAACGGTTGTCATTGGTAATGCTTTTCTGGAGGATTTTGAAGAAGTTAAACGGGCAAGAGCCAATAAAACCCTGAAGATATTCCGATATCATGAGTTTTTAGGAAAACTAATGGAAAACTATCGGACAGTAGCTATTGCGGGCAGTCATGGAAAAACCACGACGACCAATATGGTATCAACGATGATGGGTCAGTTTTTTAGTACAGGCCACTTAATCGGTGATGGCGATGGGATGTTGGGAAAAAACGATCGTTATCTGATTGCGGAAGCCTGTGAGTACCGCCGTCATTTTTTGGCATATAAACCTCAGATTGCCGTCATTACCAATGTGGACATCGATCATGTGGATTATTTTAAAGATGAAGCGGATTATGCATCAGCATACGAACAGTTCTCACGGAATGTCAGTGAAGTGTGCATCGTCTATGGGGATGATCCGCGATCAAGGAATCTACAGCTATCTTCGAGAGTTTTATTTTATGGGATAAATAAGGGAAATGATGTACTGGCTGAAAACATTGTGGAAACTCCTACATCGACCGCCTTTGATGTTTTCATATTGGGAAAACATTTTGGCCGGTTTGAGTTACCGTTTGTGGGTACGCATATGCTTTATAACAGTCTTGCAGCCATTACGATCGGTTATATTGAAGGGCTGACGGCCGTGCAGTGTAACGAGGGGCTTTCTATGTTTAAAGGTGCGAAACGCCGATTCGTTATAACCTCAGTAAAGGACAGTATTTTTATAGATGATTACGCTCATCATCCGACAGAAGTTTCTGTTACCGTCGATGCAGCCCGTAAACGTTATCCCGGAAAAACACTGGTGGCCATATTTAAGCCGCATCGGGTTTCCAGAGTATTGCGTTTTGCCCAAGAGTTTGCAGATGCATTGTCTAAGGCCGATGTCGTTGCTTTATGTCCGTTTACAAGCATTGATGACAAAGAAGAAGGAATTGATATCGATATTACTTATCTGCAGAAAATGATCGAAGGAAGTTTCATCGTTGACGAAAATGAGCAGGATGCCAAGCGTCTGGCAGCATACAAACCGGCTGTTTATTTGTTTATGAGTTCGAAGGACATATATAATTTGAGTGATTGGGTAAAGCGCTATCAATAATCTTGAAAATATTTTCAAAATTGTGTACAATAATTCTGAGGTGATCACTAATGGATGAATTATTGCGTGCACTACAAGGAGTTTCAGTACAGTTATTGCCTTTTTTAGGCGTAGTGGTACTGATTTTTCTTATAATGATTTTACGCAGAGTTTATTTGCTTTTAGCCGATGTGGGACAAACGGTTGGAAAAGTAAATACAGCCATGGATAAAGTAAATTCAAGTTTAGATGAGTTCAAAGCGCCATTGTCAACGCTTTCTCGTCTGTCACATTCCATTGATTTGGTACATACGGCGACCGAATCTGCAGTGAAAGGCGCGGTTCGCGTTGTTTCGGAAAATTTTGAGTGGATCAAGGATACCGCGCTATCAGCGGTCAATAAAGTTAAAACGAAAAAAACCCAACAGAAAGGAGAGACTGAAAATGAGTGAAGCAGATAAACAGGTAGAACAAGCTGTTGACGAAATCGTGAGAAATGTAGAAAATTTCAAAGAAGATGTCGATCAGGTTATTGTAGAGTTAAAGGACAATGAGAAAGATAAGGTCTCAAAAATCAAGGAAGATGTATTAAGAGCGATTGAAAGCGTTATTGAGTCTACAAAAAAACTTATTCATGATTTGAAGGAAGATGAAGAATTAAAGGCTAAGCTTCATCAGGCGAAAGAAAAGACTCTCGAATTGCTTAGCGATGCGAAGGCAAAACTTATCGAAATCAAAGATGATGAAGCTTGGAAAGAACGGTTCGCCAGTGTTAAGAGCAAAACGGTAGAAATCAAGGACAAAGTCATGGACAAAGTAAATGAAAATGAAGAATTTGTCGAGAAGTTTACTGAAATTAAGGACAAAGCTGTCAAAGTGACGGTTGAGACTTATGAAAATGCCAAAGAAAAAGTCGATGAGTTTATCAATCGGCCGGATGTTCAGGAAAAAATAGAAGATGCTAAAGAAAAAACAGTTGATTTTGCTGAAAAAGCAGTAGATAAACTGAAAGACTGGCTCAAGCCAAAATCCAAAGAAGAAGAAAAGTAGGTGGGGAAATGAAACGTGTTACTATTTATGATGTAGCTAATGAAGCGAAGGTTTCTCTTGCAACAGTATCCCGTGTCATAAACGGTTTGGAAATCGTCAGAGAGGATACGCGGGCTCGCGTTGAGTCAGCAATTGAAAAGCTGGGTTACAAACCCAATGCGATTGCTCAAGGGTTGGCGTTGCAAAAAACGACAACGATTGCCCTGGTTGTCCCGGAAGCCAGTTTTAATTACACCGGTCAGATCATTAACGGCTTGTTGGATGTCGCAAAAATTTACAAGTACAATATCATGTTGCACACGACGACTGAAGGAATACTTGAAATCAATGAAATCATTGAGAATATCATTAAGTCACGGGTGGATGGGGTCGTCATATTTAATGACAAGCTATTGTACAATGAGTTGAGAGAACTGACGAAGTATCAGTTTCCCATCGTTTTGATCGGTAACCGCATGTCCGAAAATAATGTTGCCTGTGTTTATGTGGATATCGAAAAGGCAGCGTACGAGTTAGCCTTACAGTATATCGGACGTGGTCAGAAAGATATTGCTATCGTTCAGGACCGTAAGAATTCGTATGCAATAAACCAGTTGATTAAAGGTGTAACACGTGCATTTGAAGAAAATCAGTTAAAATTTGAGAATTATATTGAAATTCCTGCCATGTATCGAAGTTCATATGAGTTTTTGTCGAATTATTTCAAAGACAAAAAACATGATTTGATTATTGCTTATCGTGATTCTCAAGCTTTGGCTGCTATCAACGCTGCCAATGAAAACAATATTGCCGTTCCAAAAGAAATGGAAATCATTTGTGTTATTGATACGAAATATAACGCAATGGTTCGTCCGCGCCTTTCCAGTTTCTCAATTCCTTCTTATGATTTAGGTGCCGTTGCCATGCGAATGATGACCAAACTGTTGCATCAGGAAGTATTTGAAGAACGGGAAATCGAGTTGAGTTATTTGTTTACACCGCGTCAGTCCACAAAATAATTGACGGGTGACTTCGGATTATATATAATTTCATTATCGCAACGATGGGAAGAAGTAATTGTGACCTCCTAAAGAGAGACAGTGTTTGGTGAGAACTGTTGGATCAAGCAATGAAATACAGCCCTGAGCTTCTTTATGAAAAGTAAAGACGTTACCGGCGTTAACGGACAAAGTGCACGAAAGTGAATTAAGGTGGTACCGCGCAACAGCGCCCTTGGAATCAAGGGCGTTTTTTATTTGAAGGGAGAGAAAACATGGATTTTCTAGATGAATTGACTTGGCGGGGACTGATTAAAGATGTTACTGATTTAGAAGGTTTGAAAGACAGAATCAAGCGTCCGATGACTGTTTATTGCGGTTTTGATCCAACAGCCGATTCTTTGCACATTGGCCACTTGCAGCAGTTGCTGCTATTGAAACGTTATCAGCAACAAGGTCATCATCCGATTGCACTGATAGGCGGAGCAACGGGGATGATTGGTGATCCGCGCCCGACGACTGAGAGATCTTTACAGACTTTGGAAGAAATCAATCAGAATATTATTGGAATTTCTAAACAAATCCGGTCGATATTGTGTAACACGGATTTACCGGTAACCATCGTTAATAACTATGATTGGTTGAGTAAAATTGACATATTGACTTTTCTTCGTGATTTCGGCAAACATTTTAATGTCAATTATATGATTGCCAAAGACATCGTCTCCTCAAGACTGTC
Source organism: Erysipelotrichaceae bacterium (assembly GCA_024709285.1). GTDB lineage: Bacteria > Bacillota_I > Bacilli_A > Erysipelotrichales > Erysipelotrichaceae > UBA2227. The sequence continues at coordinate 1,190 of JANJWY010000179.1, read as the reverse complement.
TACCGGGATATCATTTACTGAATTCACCTACACGATATTACAAGCGGCAGATTGGCTGCATCTGTATCAGAATCACAATTGTGAAATGCAGATTGGCGGGAGTGATCAATGGGGCAATCTGACCAGCGGCAGTGAACTCATTCGCAAAGTCGTTGGAAATCAGGCCAAGGTGTTTGGTGTTACATCACCTTTGATAACGAATTCTGACGGAAGTAAGTTTGGCAAGAGTGAAGGCAAAAATATCTGGCTTGACCCGGACAAAACCGATTCATACACTTTTTATCAATATTGGATCAATGTGTCAGACAATGATGTCATTGATTTTATGAAACGGCTGTCCTTCAAAACTGTAGGTGAAATCATGGAATTTGCTGATATAACCGAAAAAGATCCTCATTTGCGCCTGGCTCAAAAAGCTCTGGCTGAAGAACTTACTGCGTTGGTTTATGGTTTGGATGGGGTTGCATCTGCAAAAAAAATATCTGAAGTTCTTTTTTCCGGTCAGTTTGATCAGTTGAGTCTAGTTGAATTGGAAGTTGCTTTGGCTGAAGCATCTTTTGGGGAAATTTCTGAGGATACATTGCTGATTGACTGTCTTGTTGGAGTAGGTGCAGCAAAAAGTAAGAGGGAAGCGCGTGATTTGATTACAGGGGGTTCCGTATTGGTCAATGGCAGCAAAACTACGGATTTGGAATTTGTGGTTAAAAAAGAAAACGCCTTACACAAATCATTGACCGTGATTCGCAAAGGCAAAAAATACTATTTCGTTATCCGACATGTATAAAATAACCGCTTCTTTTGAGCGGTTATTTTTTTGAAAAGACCAGATATGTTCCGAGAATAATCAAAATCAACGGCCAACTGAGAATGTTACGCAAGTATTGTCCGAGGTTTGGAAAAACGTTTAATATTAACAAGTAAACGCCTGCCAGAACAAATAACAAACCTGCTTTTTGTCTTGATGTCATGATCATCACCTCGAAAACCATTATACACCAAAAGTTCGCTTTGTGTTATAATACATCAGAGGTGTTTGTATGCGTAAATGGATGTTTGTCATCATTCTTTCACTGATTTTATCTGGTTGTCAGTGGTTTGACAATGATGATATCGATGAGGCTAAATTTCAACGGTATTCGGCATATTATACGTCGATTTTTGATAATGACCGTTTTATTTTAGCTTCAGAT
>JANJWY010000178.1 GCA_024709285.1 Erysipelotrichaceae bacterium | reverse complement strand
TTGCGACCGCATCGCTGCGAAACATCGATAACACCAAACAAGCCATCGATATTATTGAAAAAGAAGCAGATGTAAAGATCGATTTGATCAGCGGAGAAGATGAGGCACGATTGGATTTTATCGGTGCGACCCGTCTGATTTCCATGGATCATGGCATGTTGATCGATATCGGCGGCGGCTCAACGGAATTAGTTACCTTTGAGAACAAAAAAATCGTGGATGCGGTAAGTATTCCGATCGGATCACTCAGCCTTTACCGTAAATGTGTCAGTCAGCTGTTGCCGGATAAAAAAGAGAAAAAACTGTTACAGAAAACCATTGAAGATGAGATGGATAAAGTGAAACATATATTTAAAAAGGATTATTTTCTGGTTTGCGGTGTTGGCGGTACATTACGTGCCGGACGCAAACTCAATCAGGTAATTTTTGAGCGTGCGGACACAGACAACGACATTGAAACAAACGAACTTAAGAAATTACTGAAGATCATCAGTGCCAACGACCGCAACGCGTTGGACATCATCCTGCAAAATGCTTCTGATCGAATTCACACCATCATTCCGGGACTGATGATTTTAAGCGAGGCGGTCAAGCGATCCAAAGGACAGCTCATCACAGTCAGTGATTACGGTGTCCGGGAGGGTTACTTGTTTTCCCGTGTACTAGAGGATATGCAATGACAAAAACAGAGATTTTTGACACATCTTTTACTCAAAACCGCGAATTATCCTGGCTGATGTTCAACCGCCGGGTTTTAAAAGAGGCCGAAGATCTCACAGTGCCGCTGATGGAACGGCTCAAGTTTCTTGCTATTTTTCAGAGTAATCTGGATGAATTTTATATGATCCGGGTGGGAAGTCTGAGTGATATCGCACGACTGAAGCAGCCGCCCATCGATAATAAATCGGGCATGTCCGTCAAAGAACAGTTAGAAGCGATTTATAAAGCCACAGCTCCTTTAATCGAAAAGAAGGATAAAGTTTTCAGCCAACTGAAAAAAGAGTTAGCACTCCATGACATTCAACACTGCGAAATCAGTGGGTGCAGCAGTACTGAACTCAAACATTTGGAAAGTGTTTTTAAGCGGAAAATTTTACCCTTATTATCTCCTTTGGTCATTGACCGTCATCACCCGTTTCCCCATTTACTGAACAAACAAAAAGTGGTCGTTGCGTTGGTTAAGAACAAAGATAATCTGTTGACATTGGGTATGATTCCGATCAGCGACACCCTGGATAAAATGATATTTCTGCCAAGAGACAATCTGAGTTTTGTGCTGACCGAAAAGGTCATTCAACATTTTTTCCCGTTGGTGTTCGATAAATATCAGGTGAGTGACTCTTGCATCCTATCAATCACCCGCAATGCCGACATTCATCCGGAGGATGAAGGGTTTGATTTTGATTTGGATTTTCGCGTTCATATGAAACTTATCCTAAAGAAACGTTCCCGTCTTGCGCCGGTGCGGATGGAAGTCGAAGGAGATCTGGATGAGAAAATCCGACGGGTGTTCAAAGATCGTGCGAAACTGAGTGATTCACAGATTTTTTTACAGAAATCACCGATATCTTACGATTATGTTTTTGATCTAATCGATCGTTTGTCACCCAAGCAACGATTGGATTTCACCGAACCGCCGTTTCAATCCGCGACGATGAAAATTTCGATGCTAGAATATTGTCTGCGACAGGATTTATTGTTGTTTTATCCCTATGACGACTTCGAGCTGTTTATCCAGTTTTTAAAGGAAAGCGCAAACTCCAATGATGTGGTTTCCATTAAAATTTCCTTATATCGGTTGGCTGTCAACTCACGTGTCGTACAGTACTTGTGCGATGCAGCTCAAAACGGTAAAGAGGTGACTGTGTTAATTGAACTTCGCGCCAGATTTGATGAGAAGAATAATATCGAGTGGGCTGAGATGCTGGAAAAAGCCGGATGCAATCTGATTTACGGATTTGAAGAGGTTAAGGTTCACAGCAAGCTCTGCCTGGTAACATTGAAAAAAGCAGACAAAATCTCCTACATCACGCAGATCGGTACCGGAAATTACAATGAAAAAACCGCAAAACTGTACTCGGATTTATCATTGTTTACGGCAAACCAAGCGATAGCTCAGGATGCCATCATTTTCTTTAAAAATATGGCTATCTCCAATCTTCAGGGAACCTATAATTTGCTTTGGGTAGCACCGTATGCATACAAAGCACAGCTGATGGAAATGATTGACCGCGAAATAGAAAAAACTGCGAATGGTCAGCCGGGCAGAATCATATTCAAGGCTAATTCGCTGTCCGAACGTGAAATCATCGATAAGCTGTCACAAGCCTCACAGGCAGGAGTAAAAATTGATTTGATCATTCGCGGCATTTGTTGTTTATTGCCGCACGTCAAAGGTAAAAGTGAGAATATTCAAGTGACCAGTGTCGTCGGCCGTTTTTTAGAGCATGCCCGCATCTATGCTTTCGGTGAAGGAGAAGATGTCAAAATCTGGATTTCATCGGGCGATTTGATGACGCGCAGTCTTTTGCGTCGGGTCGAAGTAGCGGTTCCGATATTGGATAAAACCTTAAAAAGCCGGGTCGTTTCGATGTTGCATATCATGCTCAATGACAATGTCAAGGGACATCACCTCATGAAAAATGGCCGTCATCAGCGAATTAAAGATGATCAGCCACGACTGAACAGTCAGGAATATTTTATTGAGGAAGCCCGTAATCGCGTTGTAATACCGGAAGTTTCGGTCATATCGAAACCTATCAAGAAAAGCTGGTTTCAACGGTTGATGGAATGGTTTAGAGTCAGTGCTTAGCAATGTCCTTATCCACTTCAAAGCGTTTGTATTTCGCCCGGTTGGCGGGCAGTGTGATAGTTTCGCAGCGAATGTCCATCCGACTTTCGATATCAACCGCTGCCAGTTCGGTTTGAATACGGCTGTGTACCTGTTGAACAAGTTCGACTTGATCTCTGATCGTTATCGGATCCAATAGAATCGTAATCGAGTGATCCGCTTGTTGGATCACTTTGTATTCACGGATGTTTTCGGATGAAGTGATGATCCAACGGCTGAAAAGATC
>JANJWY010000167.1 GCA_024709285.1 Erysipelotrichaceae bacterium | reverse complement strand
TTTATATCTCTAAGCGACTCCGAAGTATAAAGGACATGGGACTTAGAAATATATAAAGGAATGACTTCATAACGCGTCTTATCCAACGCTTCCATCGCCTGAACAGCAGAAATAATACTTACTTCATGCTCAACAGACTCCCCGCCAAACAAAACACCAACGGTAACTTTCATAGTCATCCTCCTAATCAAATGCGGCATCGCCGCCATATAACGCTACTTCAAGCGCCCGCCCGATTTCAAGCCGTGTCGTTTTCTTCGACAACTCCGGCAGATGATCGACCTCAAAGAAAGCCACATCTGTCGTTTCATGGTTATGCATAGCAACACCATGAACAATATGACCGACAAAATAGTGTACATACTCAGACACTAATGTCGGATAATCCTTATATTTCTCCCGCTGAAATACAGCCACAAGACGATCAATTTCAACATCAAACCCAGCTTCCTGCTTAACTTCCTTGATAGCGTTTTCCTTAGGTGATTCAAAAACCTCACACCAACCTCCGGGAACCGCCCATTTATCTTCAGATTTTTCCTTCACCATCAACAAACGACCTTCATTATCAAACAACAAGACCCTCACCGAAACATTCGGTGTCGGATAAAGATCACGCTCATATAAATTTTTGGCGATTGGCTCAATCGGTAATGAATTCAGCATATCACGACTGATGCGTTCTAGTTCTTCATAATTCTCCAACGCATAATCATCCTTGCTAAACTTTAATCCGATTTTACTTATGCTCATCACCTTAACGGCAAATTGCTCCCAGTTCATAATAGCGCCTTCTTTCTGTACCATTATACCCCAAACAAGAAATAATGAAAACATAAAAAAGCCCGAGCGTTAACGGCTAAACGCATCGGGCAAATCGTTTTCAATTAAGACCGTGTCATCTTTCGAAGCATGGGTACCCAGCCAAGCAAAAGCCTCCTTAACTGAAGCCATCACATACACCTGATCCATGTCATACCCAGATTCCTTCAAACCCTCAAATATCGGCAGCGTCTGCGTTTTACCGATCAACAGCACAACATCCGCTTTCCCCTTCATCATCGCACCGAACGCACGATTGTAATCATCTTGCTTATCACCCAGTTCGATCATGCCCGGCGTCATGACAATCCGCTTACCAGGCATCAGCGACAATATATCGAGCGAATTCTTCGAACTGACCGGATTGGAATTAAACGCATTATCAATGACCGTATAACCATTCATCTTCTTCACTTCCAACCGGTGCTCCACCTGACGGGTAGAAGCAACTGCCTTCTGCAATCGCTCCCAATCAATCCCCAAATGCTTTCCTAGAGCTATCGCCGCCAAAATATTCAGAACACTGTGTTCCCCAAGCATCTTCGTCTCAAAAGGTATCGACACTTGTTCTCGGGTAACTACTTCAAACGAAGTCCCCTTAGGAGAATATCGGATATTGACCGCACGATAATCAACATCCTCACTTTCAATGCCATACCACAAGATTTGACATTTATTTTTAATCCGATAATTACGGATGTGCTCATTATCCCGATTTAAAACACCCACACCGGAAATCGGCAGATTCTCAATCATCTTCATTTTCTCAAGAATGATGTTATCCAATGTCTTAAACGTATTTAAATGCTGAGGTCCGATGGAAGTGACGATGCCAAACTGCGGTTTGACAAACTTCGTCAGCATATCAATATCACCGACTTTGTCCGCACCCATTTCGCAAATGAACACCTGATGGATAGGCTTCAGCATTGTCCGGATGGTGATAGTGATTCCCATCGGCGTATTATAGGAAGCCGGAGTCATCAGGGAATAAAACTGATTTGTCAGAATATCATTGAGAATATTCTTACTGGAAGTTTTACCATAACTTCCGGTAATTCCGATTTTAATGAGATTGTCCCGTTTGCGCAAGATCCGCTTGGCCAAATAAATATAATAATTCTTTACTACGTTCTCGAGGGGTTCAGTGATCAATGCCATGACAATGATCAACACCCACGGCAACCAGTAAAATACCGGGATCATGATAAGCCAGCCGCGCATAGGCAACCAAATCACTAATGGCAAAGATATTAATAGAAATATTAAAATCATGGTTACGATTTGCCTGCGAACCCGATTGGTCAGATGAAGTGGTTTAATATATTGCTTTCGCATTTCCAAACTCCACAGTAACAAAGCATACAAAGCTGCAATGGTTGTCAGTGCAACCCAAGAAAACAGTTCATCTTCAATGAACAACAACAGAAAAAGCGGTGATAAAAAGAATAAATACAAAGCAAGTTTCGAACCGAAATCCGTAATTGCTTTTGAAACCCAGGGAATATAACGCTTCAACTCATATCTGTTTTGTTGAAACATATGCAATGCATGTTTGCCCGGCATCCAGACAAAGAGCAATAGCGCAAGCAGGAAAGCGCTTTGACTGATATTGATTAACGTCGTTCTCATTACATATTCTCCTTCTCATCCATCAAAAAAGCATCAACAATTCTATTAAACCGAATTATCTGATTCCAATAAGCATAATGGTCATCATCTTCAAAAATAACCAGCCCGGCATCCGAAATTTTCTTTTCCATCAGCTTTCCCATCCACAAAGGAGTGGCATCATCCCTCTCTCCCCAAATCAGCAGTGTAGGACATGCAATCTTCGTCAACAAGGGGGTTAAGTCTTCATTTACAATCTTCACGAATGACTGACGCATGATTCCGCTGATCGCACGATAGTCCGAACTGCCAAAGAACTTTCGCATCGATTCCTGATGTTTATTGAGCCCGGGAAGCATAAACACGATCTTAGCCATTTTATATGTCCGGACGCGGACATGATACCCCAAACTGCGCTTAGGCTTGATTCCGGCAGCACCGGTCAAAATCAGTTTCTGAGTCGGATATCGTGAGGCAAAAATGATTGCCAGCCGTGCCCCAAAGGAATGGGCGATCAAAATCGGTGTATCAACATTTAACTCTTGTAAAAAATCTTTCAAAAAATCCGTGTATTCATATACTCCCCAAGGTTTGAATGGAACATCACTCGCACCAAAACCCGGCAAATCCAAATTGATCACCCGGAAATCATTTTTAAATTGTTGCTCGATGGGTTCCATCATTTCTTTGTTTTGACCCCATCCATGTAAAAGCACTACACACCGTCCGGTGTGTTGATTGTCATTATAGTGAATATTAAGTTCATTGATACGTATCTGCGGCATAACTTCCTCCATACGTTTATATTATAAAGGAAAAATTCATTTGTGCACGAAATTGTTTGATTTGTGATTAAAGATATTGAAGAATTATAAGAAATATAATATAATGATGACAAAGAAGGTGATCAAATGTATGAGTGGTTAACGGGAAATGCCCACACTATGGTTGTAACGCTGTATAATACCAATATCACACTGAATAACAGCGCAGCAGCCTACTTCAGTGATGTTCGTTACGCTACCATCGGTATTAATCGCGATTTAAAGCAATTCGTGATCAAACCGGTGACCAAAAGAGAAGTAGAATTGAAGATTGTTCAACTGGAACACTTGCATAAGGTGTCAATTGGCAAAGGATATGCTAGAATTAGTAATAAGATAGTCTGCGATGAGCTGGCGGCAATTATAAATGAAAATTTAAATGGTCAAAAGTACATTGCTCGCTATGATGACAAAGAAAAAATGCTTGTCATCAATCTTTCGGATGAGTCCGAGTAAGGAGGGTCAATATGGAACAATGGCTCTGGGTTATCATTTTAGTTGGCACCTTGATCGTTGAAGTAGTTACATTTGGGAATTTAGTTTCCGTATGGTTCTCCATCGGTGCCTTAGCTGCGTATTTCGCATATCTTATGGGATTAAGTTTCCCTGTCCAATTGGCTGTGTTTATCGTAGTTTCTATTTTATCCCTGTTGGCTGTCCGTCCGTTGGCCGCGAATTATTTCCGAGGAAATATCGTAGCGACTAATGCTGACCGAATCATTGGACAACACACGACCTTAGTCAAGGCTGTGAAGTCAAATGAATGGGGCGAAGTCAATGTTTATGGAACCGTTTGGAGTGTAGCTGAGCTTAACAACCGGCCGTTGGATGCCGGAACCGTTGTTGAAGTTGTAGCCATTGAAGGCGCAAAACTAATCGTTAAAAAAGTCGATTAAGAAAGGACAAAAAATTATGCAAGATTTTATCGGAATTTTCATCTTTCTATTTATCTTATTATTAGTTATTATCGTTCTTACGTATACCATTCGAATCATACCTCAGTCCAATGCTTATGTCGTCGAAAGACTTGGGGCATATAACCGGACTCTAAATCGCGGATTACACTTTGTTGTTCCGATCATTGACCGGGTTGCTTCTAAAGTAACATTGAAAGAAAACGTATTTGACTTTGCACCTCAGCCGGTTATAACCAAAGACAATGTCACCATGATGATTGACACAGTCGTTTACTTCTTTATCTCTGATCCAAAACTCTATACATACGGGGTTCATAATCCGGTTTCCGCCATCGAAAACTTAAGCGCAACAACGTTGCGTAATATCATCGGTGAGTTGGAATTGGATGAAACTCTGACTTCCCGTGAGATCATCAACTCGAAAATGCGCGTCATTCTTGATGAAGCAACTGACCCGTGGGGAATTAAAGTAAATCGTGTCGAAGTTAAAAATATTATCCCGCCGCGCGACATTCAAGACGCCATGGAAAAACAAATGCGTGCTGAACGTGAACGCCGCAGTGCGATCTTAAAGGCTGAAGGGGAAAAACGTTCTGCGATCCTCGTCGCCGAAGGTGAAAAGGAATCTGTCGTCCTTCGTGCTCAAGCGAAGAAAGAAGCCTTGATTACTGAAGCCGAAGGTGAAGCGCAGGCCATCGAACGAGTTTATAAAGCTCAGGCGATTGGTGTTGAATTACTCAAGAAAGCAGCTCCTGATCAAGCTTATCTGACTCTGCGGGGATATGAAACATTCGAAAGAGTGGCCAATGGTCAATCTACGAAAATAATCATTCCTACCGAGTTGCAAAATATGGCCGGCTTACTGGCAAGTGTAAAAGCTTTGGTAGAACCGGATAAAGAAGAGAAAAAATAGCATAATCAAAAGAAGCCGTAATCGGCTTCTTTACTTTTTACTGGACTTCTTAACCCTTTTCTGGGTTATTTTAAATATGACACCTTT